>CAJAKT010000024.1 GCA_903940375.1 uncultured bacterium
CCCTGCGTCAGCACGTCGAGGTCGTCGACAAGCCAGGGACCCTCGCCGCATACGGCGAAGCCCTCGAATGCGGCGCTGTCAGCGGCCGGGTCGTCCTGCACGGTGACGAGTGCGCCCGACAGGATGTTGCCCGCCGCTTCGTCGAGGCGAGCAGGGGTGGCCGGCAACGGCCGGGCTGCGGTGGCGGCCACGTGACGGGCCTGCTGCCACGGCAGCACACCGTCGAGACCCATCGTGCTCACGGAGCCATGCTCGCACGCGCAGTGCGCGGCATGCCGCAGGCGTCAGCTGGTCTTGGTATTGGACTGCGGCTTCTGCTGCGGAGCGGGTGCCGGGGCAGGCGCCGGCTGGGCCTGCGGCTTGGCGACGGGCTTGGCAACGGGCTGGCTGGCCGGCTTGGCAGCGGGCTTCTTCGCGGGCTTGGCTGCCGGCTTGCTCGCCGGCTTGCTGCTCTGTGATGCCGCGGATGACGAAGATGAGGCGGCCGCGGGTGCCGCTGCCTGCTGGTTTCGCTGGGCGGCCAGCCGCTGCAGCTTCTTCGCCGTCTTGACCAGCTTGGCGCGGTAGGCGTCGAGCCGGTCCTTCTCGGCTGCCAACTGCGCGGCGTAGGTGTCGAGATCGGCCTCGGTCAGACCGCTGGCGGTCGTGGGCTCGAGGACAACGGGCTCGACGACGGCGACGGGCTGCACGACCGCGTCAGCGCTTGCCTGCTGCGACTTGGCGGAGGCGGTGTTGGCTTCGATGGTGCGCGCACCGACCAGGCCGACGATGCCGACGCACGTGGCCGTGGCGAGACCGGCGGACAGGATCCGCTCAGGAGCGGATGAGCGGCGCAGAGGTGCGCGACGGTGCTGACGACTAGTCATCGTCGCCCTCGTCCTCGTCGTCGTCGTCCTCGTGGTCATCGGACCCGTGGTCGTCGCCCTCGTCATCGTCGGACTCGTGGCTGGCCGTGGGCGTCGCCGCGGCCGGAGCCTTCTGGTTCACGACCCAGTCGACGACGACGCCGCTCGCGCGGTCGACGTAGCCGGTGATGACCTCGCCGTTGGACCGGGCGATCTTCACGGCCCAGGTGCTGTAACCGCTGCGCTCGGTCTCTGCGACACCGACGACGGAGACGCCGTCGCCCTGCTTCAGCACGGCGCTGCGGGCCGCGTCAGCGGAGATGGAGTTGGCCGACTGATCGGTGGTCGGCTCGCTGCTCGCGGTGCGCGCGGGCTTCGGCTTCTGGGTGCTCTTCGGCTTGCTGGTCGCCGGTGCCTGCTGCTGCGCATTGGCCTGCGGAGCGGCGGCCGGCTGGTCCGAGACCTCGGGGATGGGCGGCAGGGCCGAGGCATCGATCGACGGGAGGCCCGTGGGCGACGGAGCCGCTGCGGGCGAGCTCGCGACGACCGGGACGACGACGGGCTCGGCGGCCGCGCTCTGCGTCGAGACCATGGCAACGGTCTCGGAGGTGGGCTGACTGCTGGAGGCGGCGTTGATCACGGCGACGCTGGCCATGGAGCCTGCAATGAGCACTCCGCCTGCTGCTACGACGGTGGCGATGATGCTTGAGCGCTGCATGGGGTTCTCCTTGATATGGGCGGTGCGTGCTGTTCCTCCTGCTGAGATGAACGCTAGAGACACCCTCCCCAGAAGCGCACCAGCGCGAGGTTAAGCCGAGGTAAGGGGTTGTGAGCCCTTCTCGGTGATCGGGCGGACCGGGCCGGGTGCGGGGACGAAGCCGCGAGCCAGCAGGGCCATCACGATCAGTGCGCCCCCGGCGAAGAGCAGGGCCAGGGACCACTCGGCCAG
>CAJAKT010000025.1 GCA_903940375.1 uncultured bacterium
CGAGTTCCTAGTGCTCGGTTCAGCCCCCCACCCGGAGGTGCGATGACGGGGTCGCCTTCTGTTCGGGGTCAGGGGTGAGCATTGCCGGCTTCGGGCAACTGCTCGTACGAATAGACGGCCGTCCGGTCGGCTCGTCGAGCGTCGAAGGCCGCAAGCCCGGTGGGAGTCATCAGACCCTGCGCGATCAGCGCATCCACCTTGGCGACGTTGACGGCTGACCAGATGCTGCCGGGACGCCGGGGCGTGAAGCGGATCGTGTAGCTCTCGTCGTCGAGCCGATGGCGGACACTGTCGATCCAGCCGAAGCACAGGGCCTGATCGACGGACTGAGGCCACGTCATCGACGGCTTCCCGGTTCCGACCTTCCAGTATCCGACGATCAGTTCCTGCGCCGACGCGTGGTTCTTGGCGAGCCAGTCGCGGAACTGGTCGCCAGTGGCGAAGAAGGTCGGTCCGGTCATGCCGCCGTCATTCGTTCCCGTGTCTAGCGGCAGACCGTGCCGGCGGCGGGGAGGGTGCCCCTGAGCAGGTAGTCGGTCACGGCGTCGTCGACGCAGCGTGAGCCGCTCCCGAATGCCGTGTGGCCGTCACCGCGGTAGGTCAGCAGGGTTGAGGTGGTCAGCTGCTGACTCAGCGCCTGCGCCCAGACATAGGGCGTGGCCGGGTCGTACGTCGTGCCCACGACGAGGATCGGAGCAGTCGTCGTCGACTTTGCTGGCGCGGGAACGCGAGTGGTGTGCCCGAACCACTGGGAGCACGGGGCATTGCCCCATGCCATGGCCCTGGCCATGTCCGGCACGCGAACGCCACGCGACCAGGCTGTGGCGGCGGCACTCAGGCCGGCGGCATCGGGTGCGGCAGGAGTGTCCCAGCAGGAGATCGCGGGGAAGGCCGACGCCATGTTGCTGGCATACGTGTTCGGCCCCGTGCGGTCGGCCGCGTAGTCGGCGATGGACTGGAGCCCGCCGCCGTTGCCCGTCTTCGCCTGAGCCAGTGCGATTCGCAGGTTGGGCCAGATGAGGGGGGAGTACATGGAGTAGAAGAGTGCCCCCAGCGCCTCCGCCTGCACGAGATCGCGTCCCTCGGGATTGTTCATAGGCGCGCGGTCGATCTGGGCGAGCAGCCGGTTGATGCCCGTGAGGACCGCCGATGCGCTGCCATGCCAGGGGCACGATGCCCGCGGGGCGCAGTCCTTCGCGAACCGTGACATCGCGACCTGGAAGCCGGTCGACTGGCCCTTCGACACGGCCATCACGTCCAGGCTCGGATCGAGGGCGCCGTCGAGGACGAAGCGGCCCACGGTGTCGGGGAAGGCCTCCGCGTAAAGGGTCCCGAGGTAGGTGCCGTAGGAGAAGCCGAGCCAGTTGAGCCTGGTGTCACCGAGGGCCTGGCGAAGGATGTCCAGGTCTCGGACGGTGTTCTCGGTGCCGACATGCCGGGCGATCTCCGGCGACATCCGCAGGCAGCCCTGTGCCATCTGGCGGGCGAGGGCCATGACCCGGGCCTGCTCGGCGCGCGTGTCGGGGGAGCCGTCGGCGCGCAGCCATCGAGTGGTCTGGACGCCGGTCATGCAGGTGATGGGTACCGACTTGCCGACACCGCGGGTGTCGAAACCGACGATGTCGAACTGTGCGGCCACCCTGGGCGCGAGGGAGTCGGCCACGTAGGCGGCGAAATCCAGGCCGGAGGCACCTGGGCCGCCGGGATTGACGACGAGGGAGCCCTGGCGCTGGGCCGCGGGGCCGGTTGCTCGGGTGCGAGATACGCGCAGGCGGATGGTCTGGCCCGCCGGCTGGTCGTAGTCGAGCGGCACGGTCAGCCACGTGCACTCCTGCCCCTCGCATTCGCTCCACGTGAGGGCCTGCCCGTAGTAGGTCGCGAGTTCCGGCGGGAAGGCCGCGGCCTGAACCGTGGTCAGCCCCTGGGCCGATGCGGTGACGGGCACGGCGGCCAGGAGGGCGACGACTGTCGCGATCGCGGTGATCCGGAGGGCCGACGGCGCGCGACGGAGGGACAGGCGAGGAGTGGGCTTCACCGCCTCACCGTATGTCACGTTTGGCCGGAATCGACCCAGGTGTCCGACCGGCGGTTTGGGGTTCGGGACGTGCATGGCAGGCTTGGAGCACCGTCCCCCGTCTGTGGGGGGCCGAGAGGACCCCCATGAACGGCAATGCCACGTACCGCTTCGCTGACACGGCGATCCTGTCGGTGACGGCTGTGGACGCGCCGATCGTGGTCACCTCGGCCGAGTTCGACGATCAGCTGGCGGCAACCTACGAGCGGCTGGACCTGCGCCCCGGGATGCTCGAGGCACTTGCGGGCATCACGGAGCGCCGCTGGTGGCCGGAGGACGTCACCTTCGCCGATGCGGCGTCCATGGCCGGGGCCAAGGCGATCGCCGAGGCGGGCATCGATCCCACGAGCGTCGGACTGGTCATCGACACGTCGGTCTGCCGCGATCATCTGGAGCCGTCGGCATCGGTCGACGTCCACGAGCAGCTGGGCCTGTCATCCGCGTGCCTGAACTTCGACCTCGCCAACGCGTGCCTGGGCTTCATGAACGGCATGCAACTCGCGGCCATGATGATCGATTCCGGCCAGATCGAGTACGCGCTCGTCGTCGACGGTGAGGGCAGTCGCCGTCCGCAGCAGGCCACGATCGCTCGACTTCAGCAGCCCGGTACGACCAAGGAAGACATCTTCGACAACTTCGCCACGCTGACCCTGGGTTCTGGTGGTGCTGCAATGGTCCTGGGCCGTGCCAGCGAGCATCCGGCCGGGCATCGCTTCGTCGGCGGGGTGAGCCGCGCCGCCACCCAGCACAACAGGCTGTGCGTCGGCGACCTCGACCACATGACGACCGATTCGCGTGGCCTGCTCGAGGCGGGTGTCACGCTGGCTGTCGACACCTGGACTGAGGCATCGAAGACGTTCGACTGGTCGGATCTCGACGCGTATGTCATCCACCAGGTCTCCAAGGTGCACACGGCAGCCATCACGACGTCGCTGGGCATCGATCCGGCGCGGACCCCCGTGATTTTCCCGGAGCGCGGCAACATCGGGCCGGCCTCCGTTCCCTTCACCCTCGCCATGAACGCGGCCGGGTTCGAGGCCGGGCAGCGAATTGCGTGCATGGGCATCGGCTCCGGGCTCAACGCCGCGGTCATCGAAATCGCGTGGTGACCTCAGACCAGCAGGCTGCAAGCCTTCCGCCGACTGGACTGCCGGGACTCGATCCCCGCTGGTCGCGACTGGTGCAGGCGCGGGACGGCGACGGGGCCATGCGCACCTGGCATGTCCTTGATACGCATGCAGACGTGTCCACCGACGGTGTTGAGCTGACACTGCTCTGCGTGCACGGCAATCCGACCTGGTCGTATCTGTGGCGGCGAGTTCTCGCGGGTGCACCCGTTGGCGTACGCGTTGTGGCCGTCGATCAGCTCGACATGGGGTACTCGGAGCGCACGCACACCGTTCGCCGGCTCGCTCAGCGGGTCGACGACCTTGGTTCCCTTACCGATGCACTCGGGATCGACGGGCCTGTCGTCACTGTCGCACATGACTGGGGCGGCCCTATCTCGCTCGGCTGGGCGCTGGCGCATCGTGCGCAACTGCGGGGGATCGTCCTGCTCAACACCGCCGTGCACCAGCCGGCCGGCTCGCCCTCGCCAGCCATCATCCGGCTGGCCCGTTCGTCGCCGCTGCTGAAGGCGAACACGATCGACACCCCGACCTTCGTGCGCGGAACGACGATGCTGAGCGGCCGGTCGATGCCCCGCGACGTGGCCGACGCCTTTGCTGCGCCTTACCGCGGCCGCGATCGCCGGCAGGCGATCGGCACCTTCGTCGCCGACATTCCGTTCGAGTCCGGCCACCCCAGCGCCCCCGCCCTCGATGCGATCGCGGAAGGCATCCGGGACCTCACCGACGTGCCGGTCCTGCTGCTGTGGGGCCCTGGCGATCCGGTCTTCTCGGATCGCTACCTCAACGACCTCGTCGGCCGTCTCCCGCAGGCCGACGTCCACCGCTACGAGGGGGCCCGCCATCTCGTCAGCGAGGATGCGCCCGCGCTCGTGGGCGACCTGCTGCGGTGGGTCGCCGACCTGTCCCTCCCTCCCACTTCCGCCGAACGGCCAGTTGTGGGGGTCCCGGAGTCCCGAAATACCCCCACTACTGGCCACTCGGCGGGTGGGAGCGGGGAAGGGGAGAGGGACGGGGTGGACGAGGTGCCGCTCTGGGCGGAACTCGACCGCCTTGCGCGTGACAACCCGCACGGCCTCGCCCTCGCGGAGCCCATCGGCGACGGTGAGTGGCGCACGGTCACGTGGCGGCTGCTCGGCCGCAATGTCGACCTGCTTGCCAAGGGCCTGGCGGCCCGGGGCATCCGCCGGGGTGACCGCGTTGCTGTCCTCATCACTCCGGGCGCTGATCTCCTTGCTGTGGTCTATGCCTGCTGGCGCATCGGAGCCAGCGTCGTCGTCACGGATGCGGGCCTCGGCGTGCGCGGCATCCACCGCGCCCTGCGCGGAGCAGCGCCGCAGCACCTCATCGCGATCCCGAAGGCCATGGCGCTCGTGCGTGCGATGCGACTGCCGGGCCGGCGCATCGGCACGGGCGAACTCGTCGAGATCGCCCGTCTCGGCGCTGCCCACCACGAACTGCCACCGCCGCCGAGCGGTGACGACGAGGCGGTCGTCGCGTTCACATCCGGCTCCACCGGTCCGGCGAAAGGCGTTGTCTACCGGCATCGTCAGGTGCAGGGCACCCGTGACGTGCTGCGCCAGCACTACGGCATCACCGACCGAGACTCACTCGTTGCTGCATTCGCGCCGTGGGCCGTACTCGGACCCGCACTGGGCATTCCGTCATCGATCCCCGACATGGACGTCACATCGCCGCGCACGCTGACCGCCGCGGCCTTCGCGGATGCGGTGCGTGCCGTCGACGGCACGCTGGTGTGGGCCTCACCCGCTGCGCTCGCTGCCATTCTCGAGACCGCCAGCTCGCTCACAGATGCAGACGTCGAGAGCCTGGGCTCGCTGCGCCTGGTGATGGGTGCTGGTGCGCCCGTCAGCGCCGCGCTGCTGCACGGGATGGCACGGATCTGCGTCAACGCCGATGTGCGCACGCCGTACGGCATGACGGAGGTGCTGCCCGTCACGGACGTGTCCATCGGCGAGATCGACGAGGCCGGCCCTGGCGATGGTGTGCTCGTCGGCCGAGCGGTGCCCGGCGTCGAGGTGCGGATCAGCGCCGTCGACAGTCTTGGCATCGCGGCGGGCGAACTGTCAGACGCTCCCGACGTCCTTGGCGAGATCGTCGTGCGTGCACCGCATCAGAAGGATCGCTATGACCGGCTCTGGGGAACTCAGCGCGCGAGCGCGCGCGAGCCGGGCTGGCACCGCACGGGGGACGTGGGCCATCTCGACACACAGGGTCGACTCTGGATCGGTGGCCGCCTGGCGCATGTCATCACGACGCCGGCGGGTCCGGTCTCGCCGGTCGGGATCGAACAGGCCGTGCAGTGGGTGCCGTCGGTCGTGCAGGCCGCGGTCGTCGGGGTCGGTCCGGTTGGCACGCAGCAGATCGTGGTCATCGTTGTCACGGACAAGAGGCGCACGGGCCTCGCAGCACTCGACCTGATCGATGCAGTGCGGGGAACCGTGGACGTCGATATCTCGGCGGTGCTCGAGCGCAAGGAGCTACCGGTCGACATCCGGCACAACTCCAAGATCGATCGCGCCGCGCTTGCCGCCTGGGCATCGGAATTGCTCGCTGGTCGGTCTTCGGGTGGCTCGCGATGAAGGTCCTGGTCACGGGTGGACGCGGACTGCTGGGCTCGGCGGTCGTGCGTGAACTCGCCCGGCGGGGGCACGACGTCACCAGCTTCCAGCGGTCATCCGCGGCACACGCCTATCCCGTGCGCGAGGTGCTCGGCGATGTCACCGACCCGGACGCGGTCGCTGCGTCGATGGTCGGGCAGGAAGGCGTCGTCCATCTCGCTGCGCTCGTGTCGATGGTCGGAGCGTGGGACGACTTCGTGCGCGTCAACGTCGACGGCACGCGCATTGTGCTCGATGCAGCGTTGGCCGCGGGCGTCACGCGATTCGTGCAGGTATCGTCGCCGTCGGTCGCGCACGCGGGGGAGCCGCTTGTCGGCGCGCCTGCAACACCAGCGGATCCGGATCATGCGCGCGGCAACTACGCACGCAGCAAGGCGATTGCCGAGCTCGATGCGCTTTCGCGCGATGGCGACGCGATGGCGGTGTGCGCGATCCGTCCGCATCTCGTGTGGGGCCCCGGTGACACGCAGCTGATCGGACGCATCGCTGAACGTGCGCGCGCAGGACGACTCATGCTCGTCGACGACGGAGCCGCACTCATCGACACGACCTACGTCGACAATGCGGCCGACGCAATTGCGCAGGCCTTCGAGCGATGCGACGCTCCCGACGTGCACGGCCGGGCCTTCGTGGTGTCGAACGGGCAGCCGCGCACGGTATTCGAGCTCGTCAGCCGGATCGCGATCGCTGCGGGTGGTCGTCCGCCGACCCGGCACCTGCCCTATGCGGCGGCCCGAGCGGCGGGCGCTGCCGTCGAGCGGGCGTGGGTACGCACGGGCCGAGAGGGCGAGCCACCGCTGACGGCGTTCGTCGCCGAGCAACTGGCCACCGCGCACTGGTTCGACCAGCGGGAGACCTGGGTGGCCCTGGACTGGCGGCCACGGGTGAGCATCGAGGAGGGTCTGGCAGAGCTGGCCCGTTCCTTCTCTGCGGAGGCGGATGCCACCCGGCGTGGCGCTCCCGCGACCTGGCCGTCGACTGCCGTATAAATGTGGAAGGCCCCTCGAAGTATGAGTTCGAGGGGCCTTCACATGGAAGCGCCCGACCTCCGCCCGGTTTCCCGGGGCGCCCGC
>CAJAKT010000026.1 GCA_903940375.1 uncultured bacterium
AGTTCTTCATGGTCCGCGTCGCCGGCCTCAAGCGCCGCATCGCCACCGGGATCGCCGTCCGCGCGGCCAGCGGCTACACCGCGCGCGAGGTGCTGGAGAACATCTGGCAGCGCGCCTACGCGCTCCAGCGTGAGCAGGCCGATCTCTTCGGCGAGGTCGTCATGCCCGACCTCGAAGCCCAAGGGATCGAGCTGCTGCGCTGGGACCAGCTCACCCCCAGCGAGAAGGCCCAGATCGAGCTCTTCTTCGATGCCAAGGTGTTCCCGGTCCTGACCCCGCTCGCCGTCGACCCGTCGCATCCGTTCCCGTACATCAGCGGACTGTCGATGAACCTTGCCGTCGTCGTGCGCAATCCCGTCACCGGCACGGAACTGTTCGCTCGCGTCAAGGTGCCGCCACTGCTGCCTCGGTTCGTCGAGGTCGGGCCGGCTCGTTTCGTTCCCCTTGAGGATGTCATCGCGGCTCACCTCCACACGCTGTTCCCCGGCATGGAGATTCAGCAGACGCACGCCTTCCGCGTCACGCGCAATGAGGACGTCGAGGTGGAGGAGGACGACGCCGAGAACCTGCTTCAGGCGCTCGAGCGCGAACTCATGCGCCGCCGTTTCGGACCGCCCGTCCGGCTCGAGGTCGAGGAGTCGATCGACCCGCATGTGCTCGAACTGCTGATCAGCGAGCTCGGAGTCAACGAGCTCGAGGTATTCCGGCTGCCCGGCCCGCTGGACCTCACCGGACTTTGGACCCTGGTCGGCCTCGACCGCGACGACCTCAAGCAGAAGAGATTCGTGCCAAAGACGTCGCGGCAGCTCAGCGAGGTGGAAAGCTCGACGGCTCCCGACGTGCTTGCCGTCATGCGGGAGCGCGACGTGCTCCTGCATCACCCCTACGACTCGTTCTCCACCAGTGTCCAGTTGTTCCTCGAGCAGGCCGCTCGCGATCCGCAGGTTCTCGCGATCAAGCAGACCCTGTACCGGACATCTGGCGACTCGCCCATCGTCGATGCCCTCATCGACGCCGCGCAGGCAGGCAAGCAGGTCCTCGCACTTGTCGAGATCAAGGCCCGCTTCGATGAGCAGAACAACATCGAGTGGGCGCGCAAGCTCGAGGAATCGGGCGTGCATGTCGTCTACGGGCTGGTCGGACTGAAGACCCACAGCAAGCTGTCGATGGTGGTCCGCGACGATGGCGACCAACTGCGTCGCTACTGCCATATCGGTACCGGCAACTACCATCCGAAGACCGCCCGACTGTACGAAGACCTGGGCCTGCTCACGTGCGATCCGGCCGTCGGAGAGGACGTCTCGAACCTGTTCAACGTGCTCTCGGGCTACTCGATGAACACCGAGTACGAGCGCTTTCTGGTTGCACCGCACTCCGTGCGCACCGGACTCGTTGACCGAATCGATCGGGAGATCGACCATCTCCAGGCCGGGCGGCCAGCCGGCATCAAGTTCAAGTGCAACTCGATTGTCGACGAGGGGATCATCGACGCGCTCTACCGTGCCGCACGCGCTGGGGTACCCGTCGACATCTGGGTTCGCGGCATCTGCGCCGTTCGGCCCGGAGTGGAGGGCCTCAGCGAGAACATCCGCGTCATCAGCATCCTGGGTCGCTTCCTCGAGCACTCGCGCGCCTACTGCTTCGAGAACGGCGGCAATCGCGAGGCCTGGATCGGCTCGGCCGATCTCATGCACCGCAACCTCGACCGTCGCGTCGAGACGCTTATCCGCCTGGTCGACCCCGAGGAGGTGTCTGACATCGATGCCCTGTTCACCTTCGCCTTCGACCCGGAGACCTCGGCGTGGGATCTGCATCCGGACGGCACGTGGGTTCGGCGTCAGTTCGACGCCGATGGCCATCGTCTGCGCGACTATCAGGAATCGCTGATCGAGATCAAGCGGAAGCGCGGCTTCGCCCCGTGACCATGCCGACCACGCATCGTGAAGTTGAGCGCAAGCTCCGAGTGCACGGGATGTTCGACCTTCCCGATTTCGTCGCCGAAGGGGTTGCCGCCGGAATCACGGTGGTTGAGCCGTTCACGATGCGGGCGGTCTACCACGACACCAGCAGTCTGACGCTCTTCCGCTGGGGCATCACCCTGCGACGTCGCGAGGGTGGTGGTGATGAAGGCTGGCACATGAAGCTGCCCGTCGCCGGGGCCGACGGCTCGTCACGCGACGAGCTGCGCCTGCCGCTCGATGCGGGGGCCATTGGCTCCGTGCCGGGCGCCTTCATCGAGGTCATCGCCCCGCTGCTGAGGGAGCAGCCGCTGGTCGCCGCCGTCACCCTTGAGACTGAGCGTGCCCCCTTCCTCCTGCTCGACGAGACCGGTCGCCCCCTCGTGGAGGTCGTTGACGACGTCGTGTCCGTGCTCCGCGACGGGCGCGTTGTCAGCGTCTTCCGCGAGATAGAGATCGAGGCCGTCGACGCCTCGGACCCGACCTGCCTTGACGCGATCACCGCAGTGGCTGACCTGCTCCTCGGCATGGGTGCCGAGCCGAGTTCCGTCAGCAAGGCCGCCAGCGCCCTGGGTCCGCGCACTGCCGAGCCCCCGGACGTGCCGGAGCGGCCAATGCCCGGTCCCGATGGCCTTGCCGTTGACGCCATCCGCTCTGTTCTTGCGCAGCATGTTCGTCGATTGCTCCTCGCCGACGTCGGTGTGCGTCGAGATCTCCCCGACTCCGTCCACCAGATGCGCGTCTCGGCCCGACGACTGCGCAGCGCCATGGCGACTTTCGCGCCCCTGATGCAGGAGGAGCCCTCCCGCATCCTGCGCGAGGAGCTCAAGTGGATCGCCAGCGAACTGGGCGCGATCCGTGACACCGAGGTGATGATCGAGCGGCTAGACCGTCATGCCGCCCAGCTCGACGACCCCGACGACACGATCCGGGCTCGGTCCGCACTCGACCCGCTGCTCGGCCGGCGCCTGACCGGAGCACGATCCAGCGCGCTCGCTGCCCTGCGCAGTGACCGCCATCAGCAGCTCATCGATGACCTCATGACGGCGGCGATCGACCCTCCGGTCACTGATGCCGCCTACGCACCTTGCTCCGAGGTCCTGCTCCCGCTCGTCGCCCGCACGTGGCGACGGCTGGTCCGCTGCATCAACGACCTCGAACTCGATGGTCCCAGTCCGACGTGGCATGCCGCCCGCATCAAGGCCAAGCAGGCCCGCTACTCCGCTGACGCCGTGGCCCCCGTATTCGGCAAGCAGATGCGGCAATATGCGGAGCGGCTGTCCGACGTCACGGAACTGCTCGGCGACCATCAGGATGCGCATATCGCGCAGACGATCATCCGCGAACTGGCCGCCCATCCCGAGACAGACGGGCTGACCGGACTCGCCCTTGGTGTGCTGCACGAGTTCGAGGCCGACGAGGAGATCCTCGACCGGTATCGCTTCGTGGAGTCCTGGCCGACGGCACGCAGCGCAGCACGCAAGGCAGGCGTGCGATGACACCCACCCCCGCCATCCGCGCCGCCGGTGTCGTCCTGCTCCGAGGAGATGCACCCGACCTGGAGTTCCTCGCCGTGCACCGTCCCGTGCTCCAGGACTGGTCCCTGCCCAAGGGCAAGCTCGACCCAGGCGAGCACGTCGTCACCGCGGCACTTCGCGAATGCGATGAGGAGACCGGCTACACACCCGTGCTGCAGGCTCCGTTGGCCGCGCAGTCCTACAGCGTCGACAGCAGCCCCAAGGTGGTCAACTACTGGCGTGCCCGTGTGCGCACGGAGGAGGGGTTCACCCCCGACGATGAGATCGATCAGATTCGCTGGGTCTCCGTCGCCGATGCCGCCGGCCTGCTGACCTACCCACGCGACGCGACCCTTGTCGATGAGGCGGCGGCCCTTCCTGACACCGTCCCGCTCGTGATCCTTCGGCACACGCAAGCCATGAAGCGGGCGCAGTTCGACGGCGACATCGATGCCGAGCGACCGCTGACCGGGAAAGGTCGCTCGCAGAGCAAGACCCTTGTTCCCCTTCTCGATGCCTACGGGATCACCTCGGTATATGCCAGCAGTGCCCGCCGCTGCACCGAGACGGTCAAGCGGTTCGCCAAGCACCTAGGCGAGCCGGTGCTGCCCGAGCCGCTGCTGACGGAGGAGGGTCACCACGACGATCCCCGTCTGGCGGCCGCACGCGCCGTCGAACTCGCCCTTACTCCCGAGCCACTCGTCCTGTGCACGCACCGCCCAGTCCTGCCCACGATCCTCGACTCCATGTCGGCGGCCCTCGGCGTCGGTCTTGACGACCCGCGATGGTCACGTGCCTGGCATCCGAAGCTGCCGCCCGGCGGCTTCATCGTCGTGCACCGCCAATTCGGCGGCGACACACCGGTGCGGGTGGTCGCGGTCGAGCAGCACACGCTGTCCCACGCCTGACGTGATCAACTAGGCACATGACGTCACGGGCGCGGGCCGGCACCGCACTCCTTCTCGCCGCACTGGCACCCGCCGTGCTGACACTCACCGCGTGCGGCACACCTCGCGTGCCCGTCGGCCAGGCCGACTACAGCGCGATCCAGCGCCCCAGCATGATGCCGTCCGCGAACGAGTTCGTCTCGGCAGTGATGCACACGCGCGACCTCGGGTCAGCGAATGTCGACATCACCGTCGACACCGTCATCGATGGCGCCCGTCAGCACCTCGACGGCATCGGTGCCGTCGCGCTCGGCCGGGGTTTCGGCAACATTCTCTGGACCGACCCCACTGGAACCACGCGGATCATCAACAATGACGTTGCCACCTTCGTCCGCGACGACGAGCCCGACGGCATGTGGAACCAGCTTCCCGAGAGTGCCATCACTCCGCGCACGGCGTTCGCCGATCCCATCGCCTCCCTGGGACTGCTGTCGGACATTCGATCCGACGGCGCCGAGGAGATCGACGGCATCGCCACAACCCGCTACACAGGCCGGCTCTCCGCCGACCCGCAGAACCTGGCCGCCTTCGGTCTGACCGAGGACGTGATCGCCACGCTGGCGGACGCGTCCGGCGGGTCCAGCATCAGCGTCACGGCCTGGGCCGACCAGACGGGGCAGATCGTCCGGGTCGATAGCTCCTTCAGCGGCGACTCAGGCAGCGGCACTCCCGTCGACCTGCGGGTATCCACATCACTGTCGGACTTCAGCGGCGTCATCGACGTTGGGCCACCACCATCGGCGAGCGTTACGTCGGTGTCCGCGAGTTCCTAGGGGTCAGAGGAGCGCGGTGACGCCCTTGCCCAGGCACACGACACCGGCATCGCTCACGGTGTACAGCGACCGATCGCGCTCGAGGTCGACGCCGATCTGGGCACCATCAGGCACGATGACGTTCTTGTCGAGAATCGCCCGACGGACAACCGCATTGCGGCCGATGCGCACGCCCGGCATCAGGACGCTGCCCTCCACATAGGCGCCCGCATCGACTGCCACGCTCGTGGCAATGACCGAGGTACGCACATGTGCACCCGACACGATGGTGCCGGCACCAACCATCGACTCGTGGGCATTCCCGCCCTCGACGAACTTCGCCGGCGGCAGTGACGGGAGATTCGAGAGGATCGGCCAGCGCCGGTTGTAGAGATTGAAGATCGGGTGCACAGAGACCAGGTCCATATGCGCATCGTGGTAGCTGTCGAGGGTTCCGACATCGCGCCAGTAGCCGCGATCACGATCCTCTGCACCCGGGACGACGTTCTCGGCGAAGTCGTAGACCTGCGCCTCGCCCTGGGCCGTCAGCATCGGAATGATGTTGGTGCCCATGTCATGGATCGATGCGGGGTCGACCGCGTCAGCGCGCAGGGCCTCCAGCAGGACATCGGTGCTGAACACGTAGTTGCCCATGGAGACGTAGCACTCGTCGTCGCGGCCCGGAATCGTCGGCGGATCGGCAGGCTTCTCCAGGAAGCTGGCGATCTTGCGGCCATCGGCGGCCATCTGGATGACGCCGAAATCGCTGGACATCGCCTTCGGCATCCGAATGCCCGCAACGGTGACACCCGCGCCGCTGGCGATGTGCGCCTGGACCATCTGCATCGGATCCATGCGATAGACGTGGTCGGCACCGAACACGACGACGTAGTCGGGGCCCTCGTCGTACACGAGGTTGAGGCTCTGGAAGATCGCGTCCGCGCTGCCCGTGTACCAGCGGGGTCCCAGCCGCTGCTGCGCCGGAACCGGGGTCACGTAGTCGCCCACCAGCGTGGACATCCGCCAGGTCTGGGTGATGTGACGGTCCAGGCTGTGCGACTTGTACTGGGTCAGAACGCACACTCGCCGGAGCCCGGCGTTGATGAGATTCGAGAGGACGAAATCGACCAGCCGGTAGGACCCGCCGAACGGGACTGCGGGCTTCGCTCGGTCGGCCGTCAGCGGCATCAGTCGCTTGCCCTCGCCACCAGCGAGGACCATCGCCAGGACATGCGGGTCAGAACTCACACTCGAACCCTAGCCCCACTTCGACGGCACTGCGTTCCCATGCGGGCAAGACCCCTAGGCTCCGTGCTGTGCGCATCGGAATGCTGACCCGCGAGTGGCCCCCGGACATCTACGGAGGCGCCGGCGTCCACGTCGAGCACCTCGCTGCGGAACTGCGACGCAAGATCACCGTTGACGTTCACTGCTTCGGCGAGCCGCGCACCGACGCCGTCGCTCATGCCGTGCCCGCGGCCCTCCTCGGCGCCAACCAGGCCATCCAGACCCTCGGCGTCGACCTCGAGATGGTCGATGCCACCGCAGGGGTCGACCTGCTCCACTCCCACAGCTGGTACGCGAATCTGGCCGGGCACATCGGCGGCCTCATGCACGGCGTCCCCCATGTCCTCACCGCCCATTCCCTCGAGCCTCTCCGGCCCTGGAAGGAGGAGCAGCTCGGTGGTGGTTACCGAGTCTCGTCCTGGATCGAGCGCACGGCCTACGAAGGCGCCGCCCGCATCATCGCCGTCAGCCACGGCATGCGCGCTGATGTCCTCGCCGCCTATCCGTCCGTCGATCCCGATCGCGTCAGCGTCGTGCACAACGGCATCGACACCAGCGTGTACCGACCCGACCCCGACACGGACTTTGTCGCCGGCCTCGGTATCGACATGACCCGTCCGTACGTGCTGTTCGTCGGCCGCATCACCCGGCAGAAGGGCATCGTCCACCTCATCAACGCGGCACGACGTTTCGATGACGGCGTCCAGCTGGTGCTCTGCGCTTCTTCTCCGGACACCAAGGAGATCGGCGAGGAGACATCGGCCGCCGTCGATCAGCTTCGCGCCGAACGGGGCGACGACAGCGTCGTCTGGGTCAAGGAGCAGGTGCCGCGCCCGCAGCTGATCACCCTGTTCTCACACGCCCTCGCCTTCGTCTGCCCCTCGATCTACGAACCCCTCGGCATCGTCAACCTCGAGGCCATGGCCTGCGAGACCGCCGTCGTGGCATCCGCGGTCGGGGGTATCCCCGAGGTAGTCGTCGATGGCGTGACGGGCCTGCTCGTTCCCTACGACTCGACCGAGCCACGGGCCTTCGAGCACGCCTTCGCCGACGCCGTGAACGTCATCGCCGCCGACCCCGCCCGGGCTCGCGTGATGGGAGCCGCGGGGCGCGCCCGCGCCGTCAGCGACTTCGGCTGGGACGCGATCGCCGACCAGACGATTGCCGTGTACGACGCCGCACTACGTTCGTGAGCAATCTCGCCGAACCCATCCCCGGGGTCGAGCTTGCTCGCCATCCGCGAGCTGCGCTCGGCTATCTGCTGTGCATCGGTGCAGCGATCCTCTTCGCGATCAACGGGACTGTCTCGAAGTCGATCCTGCTGAGCGGCATTGAGCCCACCCGGCTGTCGCAACTGCGCGTCACCGCTGCCTTCCTCATTCTTCTCGTCGTCGTCGCGATCACCCGGCCCGCCGCTCTCCGCCTGAAGAAGGGCGAGTGGAAGATCCTGCTCGTCTTCGGCATCCTCGGCGTCGCGATGACGCAATACCTGTACTTCGTCGCGATCAAGTTCCTGCCCGTGGGCGTCGCGCTCCTCATCGAGTTCACCGCACCGATCATGGTCGCGCTGTGGTTCCGATTCGGGATGCACGAGGCGACAAAGCGCAGGGTCTGGGCCGGCCTCGTCCTCGCCCTCACGGGCCTGGCCATGGTCGGTGAGGTGTGGGACGGCTTCTCGTTGAACACCCTCGGAGTCATCGCCGGATTCGGGGCCGCAGCCGCCCTGGCGGTCTACTTCCTCCTAGGCGACCATCAGGTGCGATCACCCGCCCCGCGCGACCCCGTCTCGCTCACCATGTGGGGCTTCGGCGCTGCCGCCCTGTTCTGGGCTGTCGTGCAGCCGCTGTGGTCGTTCCCCTGGTCTCAGCTCTCGGGCGACGGATACCCACTCGGCACCGATCACAGCGGCACATCGCTGTGGATGCTGTGCGCGTGGATGGTGCTGCTGGGCACCGTGGTCCCGTTCTCCATGGAGGTCGAGGCGCTGCGGAACATCCGCGCGTCACAGGCATCCGTCATCGGGATGACCGAGCCGCTGGTGGCGAGTGCCATCGCCTGGATCGCACTGGGCGAGGTGCTTGCACCCGCTCAGCTGGTCGGATCGGTCATCGTGCTCGTCGGGGTGTTCCTCGCCGAAACCTCCCGCTGACAGCCGTTGAGGCGGTGGGGTCAGGCGCGCAGGACGAACGGGTCGCCCACGGGCTCATCGGCCGACTCCACCCAAACCGCCTTCGGCTGGGTGAACTCCGCGAAGCCGTCGAGGCCGTTCTCGCGCCCGTAGCCCGACAGCTTGTTGCCGCCGAACGGGGTCGCGAACTGCAGCGCGCGGTACATGTTCACCCAGACGGTGCCCGTCTCCAGGCGATTGGCAACGCGATGCGCGCGCCCGAGGTCGCGTGTCCACACGCCGGCCGCAAGCCCGAACGGTGAGTCGTTCGCAATGGCAACCGCCTCGTCCTCGTCCGCGAAGCGAATGACGGAGAGCACGGGTCCGAACAGTTCGTTGCGAGCGACGGACATCTCGTTCGTGACGCCCGCCAGCACAGTGGGCGGGTAGAACCAGCCGGAATCCGGCCGATCAGCGCCCTCGCCGCCGACGATGACACTGGCTCCCTCTGCGACCGCCTCCGTGACCCGTGATGAGACGCCATCAAGGATCTTCTCCTGCGACAGCGGGCCCATGTCGGTCTCGGGATCGACGGGATCCCCCAAGCGGATCGTGCTCGCGCGCCCAGCAATCGCCTCGATCAGCTCATCCGCGATCGATTCATGCGCAAGCAGACGTGAGCCAGCAACGCACGTCTGACCGGCAGCTGCGAAGATCCCGGCGATGACTCCGTTGACGACCTCGTCGATGCGCACGTCGGGGAAGAAGATGTTCGCGCTCTTCCCACCCAGTTCGAGGACCAGCGGCTTCAGGTGCTCGGCCGCACGGGCTGCGACGAAGCGCGCGCTGTCCGGGCCGCCGGTGAACCAGACCTTGCGAACGAGGGGATGCGCAACCAGAGCATCGCCCGCCTCGTGTCCGTACCCCGTGACGATGTTGAGGCAGCCGTCCGGCAGGCCAGCCTCCTTCGCCAGTTCGCCGAGGCGCAGCAGCGATAGCGCATTGACCTCCGGAGGCTTGACCACGACCGTGTTGCCGGCCGCCAACGCAGGCGCAAGTCCCATGCCGCCGAGCAGCATCGGAGAGTTGAACGCGGGGATGACACCGACAACGCCGAACGGCATGCGCTGCGTGAACACCGTGACGCTGGCCCGATCCTGCGGGATCGTGCGTCCCTCCGTCTGGTAGGCGAGGCTCGCGTAGTAGTGGTACCAGGAGCGAAGCGAGACCATCTGGCCGCGAACCTCGCGCACGACCTTGCCGGCATCCCGCGCCTCCAGCGCGGCCAGTTCGTCAGCGTGCTCCGCGATGAGGTCTCCCAGACGCCAGATCACATCGGCACGACGCGTCGGACCAGCATCACGCCACGCGGGGTAGGCGGACTGCGCCGACTGGACTGCCACCTCGACGTCGGCCGCAGTACCGCGGGCGATCTCCGCCCAGGCCTGCGTCGTCATGGGATCCAGCGTCGGCAGGTACTCATCCGTGATCGGTGCCGTGCGGGTGCCGTTGATCCAGTGCAGGTAGCGATCCATCACTCATCCTCGAAGAAGTCGAGGTGCTCGAGCACCTCGATCGCGTGTCGTGCGCTGGCATTTATGTGCTGCTCCATCGCCCGCTGTGCGGCGAGGGTGTCACGACGGGTGAACGCATCAAGGATCTCGCGATGCTGACGATTCGCTTCATCAAGCCATTCCGCGGGGAAGTCCGCGTACGGCATCGGAAGCGAGCGAGACAGCAACTGGACCATGCTGCTCATCCGCTGACTGCCAGCGGCGCGGTTGATCGTGCGGTGGAAGTCGTGATTGAGGCGCTGCTGCTCCTCCAGGTTGTCTGCCTTCGACATGCGGTCGTGCAGGGCAACGAGCCGATCGAGATCTTCCGGATCCAGCCTGGCGACTGCGCGCGCTGCTGCGAGCCCCGCGACCTGTCCGAAGATCTGGTAGTGGTCCGCGATGTCGGCACGGTCGATGCGCGAGACGTAGGAGCCCTTGCGCGGAATCGTATGGATCAGCCCCTCCTGATCCAGTGAGATGAGCGCCTCACGCACAGGCAGTCGGCTCACCCCGAGTTCGTCTGCGATCGCATCCTGATCAATGCGCTGACCCGGCTTGAGATGCCCCGCCAGGATCGCGCCACGGATGTGTGCGGCCACGTCGTCGGCGAGATTGCGTCGTCCGCGGGGGCGCAGGCTGACGGGCTCGGCGCTCATGAGATCTCGATCCAGGTTGTCTTCAGGTCGGTGAACTTTTCCATAGCGTGCAGCGACTTGTCGCGCCCGTGTCCGGACTGCTTCACCCCTCCGAACGGGACCGTGAGGTCGCCCTCCTCGTAGCAGTTGACCCACACGGTGCCGACGCGCAGTCCCTTGGAGAAGCGCCGCGCGCGGTTGAGGTCGTTGGTCCACACCGCCGAGGCGAGGCCGTACACCGTTCCATTGGCCAGGGCGAGGGCTTCTGCCTCGTCACGGAAGGTCGTGACCGCCAGCACGGGACCGAACACCTCTGTCTGGCCCAGTGTCGAGTCCGGGCGCACGGCATCGACGACTGTTGGCGGGTAGTAGCTGCCGCCGGTCTCCGTCCGTACGGGGGCCCCGCCCGTGAGCAGTGACCCACTGTCTGCAAGACCCTGTGTGACGATGCCGTGGATCGTGCCTAGGTGCTTGGCGCTCACGACGGCGCCCAGCGGGGCATCCGGGTTGAGCGGGTTATCGGGCTGCATCTCGGCGGCGACATTCAGGACGACTTCCATCACCTCGTCGTAGACCGACTCATGCACCAGTAGGCGCGATCCGGCCGTGCACATCTGACCCGCGTTGTAGAACACGCTCCATGCGGCCGTTCGCGCGGCCTTATCGAGGTCCGCATCGGGGAAGATGACATTGGCGCTCTTCCCACCGAGTTCAAGGTACGTGCGCTTGAGGTTGGACGCCGCCGCGTACTGCATGATCATGCGACCGACGGCCGTCGACCCCGTGAACGTGATGACATCGACATCCGGATGCTCAGCCAGTGCCCGACCCGCGACCGGGCCGGTGCCGTTGACGACGTTCAGCACGCCATCGGGGAGACCCGCCTCCATGGCCAGTTCAGCGAGCAGCAGCGCGGAGAGGGGCGACTGCTCTGCGGGCTTGAGCACGACGGAGCAGCCAACGGCCAGTGCGGGTGCGAGTTTCCAGGCAGCCATCGTGAGCGGGAAGTTCCAGGGCACGATGGCGCCGGCCACGCCCGCAGGCTCACGCTCGATCTGCGCCCAGGCGGAGTCGCTCACATTGGGGATCTCGTCGAGCACCTTGTCGATCGCCTCGCCGTACCAGCGCAGTGTGCGCACGACGGCTCGCACGTCGATCGCCTTCGCCTCCCTGGCCGGCTTGCCCATCTCGAGGGCATGCAGCACCGCGAGCTCATCGGCATGCTCACCCGCGAGCTGGGCCCAGCGAACAAGCACGTCCTTGCGATCCATGGGGGACATGCCTGCCCACCGGCGATCCTCGAAGGCGCCGCGGGCGGCGCGCACGGCGCGATCCACATCGCCCGCGTCCGCCATCGCGATCTCGGTGACCACCTGGCCGTCGATCGGGCTGATGACCTCGTGCCTGCCAGCGCCCGCGCCCCACGTGCCGTTGATGAGCAGCCCGGTCTGGGGGGACAGGGTGGTGGCGAGCCCGGCCCAGTCGACGGTCGCTGTCATGGATTCCTCCGATTTTGATTTCTGATCAATGATACAAATGGCGGGTGATGCTGACCGAGAAACCCGAATTCGACGACCTGCGAGCCGGGGTCCGCCAGGTCTGTGCCGCCTTCGACGGGGCCTACTGGCGGGGTCTGGAGCCGGACTCCTACCCCGAGGAGTTCGTGACCGCCCTCACCCTGGCCGGCTACCTCGGCGCCCTCGTCCCCGAGGAGTTCGGTGGTGGCGGCGCCACGCTGACCGAGGCATCCATCATCCTCGAGGAGATCTCCGCCTCGGGTGGCAATCCATCCGCTTGTCACGCACAGATGTACGTCATGGGCACGCTGCTGCGGCACGGCAGCCCCGAGCAGAAGCAGTGCTACCTCCCCGGCATCGCCGACGGCTCGCTGCGACTTCAGGCGTTCGGCGTCACCGAGCCGGGTGCCGGTTCCGAGACCACCCGCATCCGGACCCGCGCGGAGCGCGTGCCCGAGGGCTGGCGCATCAACGGCCAGAAGATCTGGACGTCGCGCGCGCTCTACTCCGACCTCATGCTGCTGCTCGCTCGCACGACTCCCTACGAGGACTGCGCGAAGCCCACCGAGGGGCTGTCTGCCTTCATCTTCGACATGCGCGATCTCCCCGGCATGGCCATCAAGCCCATCCGCACGATGATCAACCACAACACGACCGAGGTCTTCTTCGATGACGTGGTGATTCCTGCTGACGCCCTGATCGGCGAGGAGGGCATGGGCTTTCGCTACATCCTCGACGGCATGAACGCCGAGCGGATCCTGATCGCCTCGGAATGCCTCGGCGACGGGCGCTTCCTGCTCGAGCGCGCAGTCGAGTACGCGAGTGAGCGCGAGGTGTTCGGCCGTCCGATCGGGGCCAACCAGGGGGTGCAGTTCCCGCTGGCGCGCGCATACGCGTCGCTGCGCGCTGCCGACCTCGTGCGCTTCGACGCCGCCGCTCGCTACGACCGCGGGGAGAAATGCGCGGCCGAGGCGAACATGGCGAAGTTCCTCGCCTCGGAAGCCTCGTGGGCGGCTGCAAACGCATCGCTCGACACGCACGGCGGCTTCGGTTTCGCCGTCGAGTACGACATCGAGCGGAAGTTCCGCGAGACCCGCCTGTATCAAGTCGCTCCCATCAACAACAACCTTGTCCTTGCGTACCTCGGGCAGCACGTCCTCGGGCTGCCCAAGTCCTACTAGGTCCCCTAGCGAGGCTGTTCGCCTCTGCGCCGGATCTCCGCGAGCACCGCGTCGTCGTGCTCGTCCAGTGCAGGAACGCTCGCAGGCGGCGGGGTCCACCCGCTGATGTCGAAGGGGGAGGCAAGCATCTCCACTGTCCCGCCGGGGGTACCGACATCGACGAAGTGCCCGCGCTCGCGCAACTGCTCGTGCGCCCAGAGGTCCCGCAGGTCGTTGACGCGCGCCGTGACGATCCGACCACGGGCGAGACGCTGGCGCGCATCGTCCGCCGTCATCGCGGCAAGTCGCTCACCGAGCAACGACTCCAGCTCTTCGACATTGGCAATCCGCTGGGCATTCGTCGCGAAGCGCTCGTCCGTGCCCAGGCCTGTCTCCTGCAGCACGTGATCCGCCAGGCTCCGCCATTCGACGTCATTCTGGACCGCGATGAGTACGGTGCTGCCGTCGCTCAGACTGAAGGTGCCGTAGGGGGCGATGGCGTGATGCCGGCGTCCGGTGCGTGGCGCCTGTCCATCCCCGTAGACCGTCGCGTAGAGAGGCGCAGACATCCACTCAGCGAGTGAATCGAGCATCGACACCTGGATGGCGGCCCCCTCTCCGGTGCGGTCACGCCGGAACAACGCGGCCAGGATGCCCGACAGCGCGTACATCCCTGAGCAGATGTCGGCCACGGAGAAGCCAACCTTGCTCATCTCCTCGCCGCCCGTGACCGAGAAGACGCCCGCCTCGGCCTGAATAGCCAGGTCGTAGGCCTTGTCATCCATGCGCGGCCCGCCATGTCCGTAACCCGAGATCTCCACCGCGACGAGCGACGGGTGAGCCGCGTGGAGCGTCTCCGCGTCAATGCCCAGTCGCACGGCCGCCTGCGGCGAGAGGTTGTGCAGGAACACATCGGCCCCGGCGATGAGACCGCGGAAGACCGCGAGATCGTCAGGATCCTTGAGATCAAGTGCTACCGACTGCTTCCCGCGGTTGGCCCAGACGAAGAAGGCAGACTGACCCTTCACCAGGCTGTCGTAGTGACGGGCAAAGTCGCCTTCCGGGCGCTCGACCTTGATCACCGTGGCCCCGAGATCGGCCAGCTGCCGGGTAGCAAAGGGTGCAGAGATCGCCTGCTCCAGCGCGACGACGACGATCCCGTCGAGCGGGGCCTGCGTCATGAAGCCACCTCAGCGACATCGTGCATGAACCAGTCGACCAGCTGCTCGCAGTTGCGCCGCAGAGTGGCCTCATGGATCTCGAGGTCCTGCAGGAGTTGCGCTCCACTGGTGTGGTCGGGGATGTGGTCGGGTCCGAGGCGCACCCACGAGCCGACGACACCGGTGTCTGCCTCGGGATGGAACTGGGTCCCCACGGCGCGACCCGCACGGAACAGCTGCACCGCCTTGCCGTTGTGCGCGAGCACCTCGACGCCAGCCGGTAGCACCATGCGGTCTTCATGCCAGGTGAACCAGGGCCCGGCAGGAATCGGCAGGACGGCATCCTCATCAAAGGTCACCAGCCCGATTTCCTGCTCATCAACTGGTGCCCGCTCCACGTGCCCGCCCAGCGATTCAGCCAGCAACTGGCCGCCAAAGCACACCCCGAGATAGGGGATCTGCTCTTCGACCATCCGGTTGATGAGTGCCACCTCCGGGGCCACCCACGCCCGCACGCTCTCGTCGTACGCATTCGCGAAGGAGCCGAAGGCGATCACCGCATCGAACTGACGCGGATCAGGGAAGTCAGTGTTCGGCATCGTGGGCTCGGCCAGTACGACGTGGGTGACCGTGTCATAGCCTCGCTCCCGCAGGATCCGCCCGATGAGCGCCGGCGCTGCCTCCGGCTCATGGCTGATGAGCAGGACGCTGGTCACCTAGATGACCGCCCGGTAGCGACGCAGCTCCCACTCGCTGACGTCCTCCCCCGGCTCGGCGTTGTCAGCGAACTCCTGCGCCTCGCGACGCTGCATGAAGATGAAGTTGTCGACGAAGACATCTCCATAGACACTGCGCGTGAAGGGGGAGTCGAAGTTGTCGATCGCGCCGGTGATGTCGACCGGGAGTCGCTCCCAGCGTTCGTCGGCGTGCGGGTCGCCGACCACCTGCGGCATGAGCTCGTAGTCATTCTCGAGGCCGTCAAGGCCAGCCGCGAGACATCCGGCGAATACCAGGTAGGGGTTGGCATCGGCTGCGGCCCAGCGCGCCTCGAGCCGGTTGCCCTTGCCCGCACCGACGATCGATCGCACTCCGACGAGTCGATGGTCCAGGCCCCACGTGACCTGCGTCGGCGAGAACGAGTAGTCCTGCAGGCGCTTGTAGCCGCTGATCGTCGGCGTCATGATCAGTTGCAGCTCCTTATGGTGCGCCAGCAGGCCCGTGAGGTACCTGCGCATCAGGCTGTTGCCGAGCACCGAGTCCTCGTCGGACTCGGCGAATGCACTCTCACCATCGCGGGTCAGTGACTGATGGATGTGCATGCCGTTGCCCGCCTCGAGCAGGAACGGCTTGGCCATGAAGGTGACATTCAGGCCGTGGCGCTTCGCGCAGAGCCGGACGATGTACTTGAACATCACGGTGTCGTCGGCCATCTTCATCATCGGCCCGTAGCGCACATTGATCTCGGTCTGCCCGGGTCCGTATTCGACATTGCATGCCTCGACTTCGATCCCCGTCTTCCGCAACGACTCGCGGATGTCGAGCATGAACGGCTCCATCTCCCAGCCGCGGTAGATCGAGTAGCAGTTGATGTCGGTGTAGATCGGCTTCCAGTCCTCCGTGAAGAAGTGGCACTCGAGTTCCGATGCGGCATCGACACCGAATCCGTGAGCCTCCGCCCGCGCCAGCTGCCGCTTGAGCATCTGCCGGGAATCCATCTCGATCGGCTCACCGGTCTGCGCGGTGACCGTGTCGCACATGACGATTCCGACGCCGTCAGTCCAACCGGCCACCCGGAAACTGGCCAGGTCAGGCAGGGCGTGCATATCGGGGAAACCGTCGGACTCATCAACCCACGGGGTCGCGAAGATGAAGCAGGTCGGATCCCAGGTGTAGACCACGTTGGCGATCGCGAAACCGGACCCGCGGAGGAACTGCCGCACCGGCAGCCGCTTCCCGCGCGGCATGCCCCAGGTGTCGACGAAGACACACTCGACAGTGTGGATGCCGTGCTCCTCGCACAGCGCGGCCACCCGGTCCCGATCCGCCGGATCCCAAGACGACATCGAACCTCCAGAAACCGTGGATTTCAGATACTTGATAAATGTAGTGTTCGAGGCACTGGCCGTCCGGACTTTCCGGCATGTCGCACGGGGGGATCCGGCCCGATCGAAGGACCCGCATGCGCGCTGTCGTCCTGACCGCCCCCGGCACCCCACTGACCCTGCAGGACGTGCCCGAGCCCATCGCCCCGTCGGGCGGGGCCGTCGTCGACGTGCTGGCGTGCGGTATCTGCCACTCCGACCTGCACGCTGCTGCCGGCGACTACGCAACCGCGCTGCCCGTGATCCTCGGCCACGAGGTGGCCGCTCGGCATGAACGTCTGGGGCCCGTCCTTGTCTACGCCTGCTGGGGCTGCCGGCGGCCCGACTGCTGGGCCTGCTCATCGGCGCAGGAGATGATCTGCCCGAATGCGACCGAGGCGGGCCTGTTCCGTGACGGCGGCTACGCCGAGCGGATGGCCGTGCCCGATGAGGCGTACCTGGTACCCCTGGGCAACCTTGATCCGGCGCAGGCCGCGCCGCTTGCCTGCGGCGGCCTCACCGCCTACCGGGCCGTCGATCACACCCTTGCGACCCTCGCGAACGCCGCGAAGCCAACCGCTCTCGTCATCGGTGCCGGCGGGCTCGGCCAGTTCGGGCTCCAATGGCTGAAGATCCGGTCCGACGCCGAAGTCACCGTGGTCGATGCGTCCCCCGAGAAACGTGAGCTCGCGCTCACGCTGGGTGCCGACGCCGTCGCCGCTCCCGGCGAGGTCGAGGGCACCTTCACCTCGGTCATCGACTTCGTCGGCGCAGAGGCGACCCTTGCTACGTCACGTGATCATGTCGCGCGGCAGGGACTCGTCGTCGTGGTCGGCCTGTTCGGTGGTTCCGTGCCCTTCGGCTTCGGCCTCGTCCCGCACGAAGCCCGCTTCATGACTTCCGTCTGGGGGTCACTCGCTCAGATGCACGAAATGGTGGCCCTTGCCCAAGCACACCCCCTCCACTCCCCCATCGAGATCATCGGCCTCGACGATGTCGGGTCCGCTCACCAGCGCCTGCACGACGGAAACGTGTCGGGGCGCTTCGTCATCACTCCCGGAGGTTCCGCATGACACCGCCCGCGCCGATCGACATCACCGATCCCGCCACCTACGCGAACGGGATCCCGCATGAGGTGTTCGCGGAGATGCGGCGCACCGAGCCCATCGCCCTGCGCATGTACGACGACCGGCCGTTCTGGGCCGTGACCCGGTACGCCGACCTCGTCACCGTGACCCGCGACCCCGTCACCTACTCGAACGCGCGCGGTATGACCAACCTGCCGGACCTCACCGAGGAGCAGATGAACGCGCGTCGGTCCATCGTCGACACGGATGCGCCCGAGCACATCCGGCTTCGCAAGCTCGGGATCCCGGCCTTCACCAGCCACAAGGTCCGGAGCTACGAGGACGTCACCCGCGACATCGCTTCCGCCGTGCTTCGCGAGGCGGCCGCAAAGGGTTCCGTCGACGTCGTCCAGGACATCAGCGCACCCCTGCCCATCCGAGTGATCATCAATATCCTCGGCGTGCCCCCGGAGGATGCCGGGATGCTCGTTCAGTGGTCGGACGAGCTGATCGACTCCACCGGCGTCCCAGCCGATGCCTACGGCAATATCACGCCACTCGAGCTGCTGCCGTTCAATGCCCCCGCATCCCATGCCCTGTTCGAGTACGGCCGCATGATGCGGGCTGAGCGCACGACGAACCCGAAGGATGACCTGACCACGGCTCTTGTCGAAGCGCGCTACGAGGGTGAGGCGCTGTCGGACTATGACTTCAAGAACATGTTCCATGTCCTGGTGTTCGCCGGCAACGAGACAACACGAACGGCGATCAGCAACGGCATCAAGGCGTTCATCGACAACCCCGACCAGCTTGAGCTGCTGTACCAGCGCCCCGAACTCGTCGAGAACGCCGTGGAGGAGATCATCCGCTACGCAACACCGGTGATGCACATGCGGCGCACCGCAACGTGCGACACCGAGCTCGCCGGCATGCCCATCCGGGAGAACGACAAGGTCGTCATCTGGTACTGCTCAGCGAACTTCGACGATGCCGAGTTCACCGATCCGCTGCGCTTCGACATCACCCGCCCCGTCAAGCCACCGCAGGTCTCCTTCGGTGCGAAGGGACCGCACCACTGCCTGGGCGCTCCCCTGGCTCGCATGGAGATTCGGGTACTGCTCGAGGAGATGATCAAGCAGGGCACCCGCTTCGCGCAGGCGGGTCCGATCGTGCGCACGGGGTGAGTAGAGGAACTGGTGGGCCGGAACGAGAATGATGAGACGGCCACCGGGTCGCAGGTGGTCGAATG
>CAJAKT010000027.1 GCA_903940375.1 uncultured bacterium
GGACGAGATCTTGGAGTTGGCGATGAGGATGTAGGGATCCTCGAGCTCCGCCTCCATGCGCTCGGCGTCGGTCATGAAGTAGGCCGAGATGTAGCCCTTGTCGAAGCGCATGCCCTCGGTGAGCTCAAGCTCGAGCCCGAAGGTGTTGCTCTCCTCGACGGTGATGACGCCTTCCTTGCCGACCTTGTCCATGGACTCAGCGATCAGCTCGCCGACCTCCATGTCGCCACCGGCGGAGATGGCCGCGGTTGACGCGATCTGCTCCTTGGTCTCGACGTCCTTGGCCATCGCGAGCAGCTCGTCGCTGATGATCTGGACAGCGCGCTCGATGCCCTTCTTCAGGCCCATCGGGTTCGCACCGGCGGCCACGTTGCGCAGGCCCTCGCGGACCAGTGCCTGGGCCAGCACGGTGGCGGTGGTGGTGCCGTCGCCAGCGACGTCGTCCGTCTTCTTGGCGACCTCCTTGACGAGCTCGGCACCGATCTTCTCGTAGGGATCCTCGAGGTCGATCTCCTTGGCGATGGAGACACCGTCATTGGTGATCGTGGGGGCGCCCCACTTCTTCTCCAGAACCACGTTGCGGCCCTTCGGGCCGAGGGTGACCTTGACGGCGTCGGCGAGCACGTTCATACCGCGCTCAAGGGCCCGACGAGCCTCTTCGTCGAATGCAATCATCTTTGCCATGGGGGCTGTTCCTCCCGGAACGTCCGTGTGGGATTGTCACTCGTGGGTGTCGAGTGCTAACGAAAAAGTTAGCACTCGGCACCCGAGAGTGCAAACTCTCCCCCTAGCCGATGGCTGCGACAGCGGCTTCCTCAGCCAGCCGGAAGGCCGCCTTTGCCGGCGTCGCCGCGGCACCACTCGTAGCGGCTCCCCAGGCCGTGCCATACGGCTCCCAGAGCGCCCCCGCCTGCGGGATGTTGGGCATGGGCACCCCGTCCGCCCCGGCATTGCCGATCGCCCGGATCCGGCCGCCGCCGGTGGCGACCTTGGCCTGAGCCCCCGTGTTGGCCGGGAACCAGCCCGAGGCATCGGCCAGGGCCAGCTGGGCCCTGGGCTTGGAGAGGAACTTGCCGACCAGCCCCGCTGCCGCATCCTGAACACCGTGCTTGGCCGCGAAGCGCGTGAGCATGAAGCCGTGGACGGTGAGCAGCGGAACAGCCTTCTGCTTTCCGACGATCGGTGGCACGCTGCCGATCCGGTAGACGAAGGTCAGCTTCATCAGCGTCGCCAGCTCCTCGGGGCCGGCCAGCCAGAAGGCCGACTTCCCCTTGGCGAAGGCTGTGCGAGCCGCGTCCGGGCTCAGCGACGAGTCGAGCAGGCCGGATGCGTTCCACTGGTCGATCAGGCTGGCGTTCGTGCGCAGGGCCTTGCTCGCCAGCCCGATATCGGTCGGGTCAAGTCCACCGCCGGGTGCCTGGCCGAAGAGATATCCGCCAACGCCGCTGAAGAGCGGGAACGTCGACCACGGATTGGCTCCCTGGCCCTGTGGGAGGGCGAAGGGCACCTTGGCCTTCTTGTCCTTCTTCAGCTGCAGGGCCACCGAACTGAGGGTCGCGAACGACGTGGGCTGCTGGGGGACGAGCTTGGTGTTCGTGATGAGCGCCAGATTGCTGATCTGCACCGGAAGTCCGAAGCGGTCTGCGCCGACCGCCGACCCGGCCAGGACATTGGGACCGAACTTCTTGGCTCGCTTCGTCGTCAACGTCACGGGCACGATCGTCTGCGCTGCCGCAAGCTCACCCGTCCAGGCCAGATCCCCCCACACGATGTCTGGGGCAGTCGCGGCAGTCGCCGCGGCCAGATCGGCACGCATGGTGCCCGGGTCCTTCGTGACAACGGTCACGGGTACACCGGCGTAGCCCTTGGGCAGCAGCTGCTCGATCACCGGCGCATGGACGGCATCGGCCCACACCGTGATGGTGTCTGCTGCGTGAGCAGCGGGCGCCGCCGATACCAGCGCACCTGCCGCCAGCGACGCCGCCGTCAACGTGACGGCGATTCCCCGTATCGACATGTCAACTCCCCTTCGATCCTGGCTTGGATCGTACAAGCGAGGGTGCCAAGGCAGCCGTCATGGCGTGCGCGTTCAGAGGAATGGCGCGATGCTCACGCGAAGGGGGGACGTGCTGGCGACCTGGCCGGCCGAGTCCTTCACGACTGCCGCTACCTCCACGCTGCGGCCCTTGGCCGGCGGGACGAACACCCGGAAGGGGCGGGCATCGTCGGTGCCGAGCACCGTCCAGTCTGCTGACCCCTTGCGGCGCATCACGAACGTGACGGCCCCCGGATCGGTCCCCGGGACAGCTGCGGTCAGCCGGTACGTACCCGTGACGAAGTCCTTGGCCGCGCGTAGCGAAACGCTGGGGGCAGACGGCTGCGGAAGCGTGTCGGAAGCCTTGAGGACGAGCGACGAGCGCGCCGGCACCGTCACGGCAACCGTGCCCGACGCATCTGACTGGGCCCCGCTCCCACCGAGCAGAGGCGACCACGCGGTGGCCGGTGTAGAGGTGGGGATGCGCACCGAGGCCGGATCATCACCGGTATTGAAGGCGACGAGGTACTCGCGCCGGGCAGCCGCGTCGATGCGGCTGACCGCGAAAACCGAACCTGCGCCGTATCGCGTGATCATCGCGCCGGAGGCAAGGGCCGGATTGGTCGACCGCACGGCCGCCAGCGCCGCCATCCGGCTCTCGATGGGTGTCGACAGATCGAGAGAGGATCCGCTCGCTATCGGCGATCCCCCGATCCGCTCCTCCAGTCGCCACTCGGGCACCTGCGTCTCGAACATGTCCTGCCGGGCGTTCTTGTCCTTGCCGTCGCCGGAACCGGTCATCCCCACCTCATCGCCGTAGTAGACGACGGGGACACCGCGGGTCAGGTACAGCAGGTCATGCGCCAGCAGGTCGCGTTCGAGCAGCTGCTGGCCCTCGGACGTCGACTGGGAGGTGAGGAAGAACCCGATGCGACCCATGTCGTGATTGCCGAGGAAGGTCGTCAGTCCGTAGGCATTCGTGGTGGCCGTCGTGTAGTAGTCGTCCTCCTCGAAGAGCGAGGCAAGTGACGCCCCCGATGCCCGCCCGGTGACGAAGGTGCGAGCCACGTCCTGGAAGGGGAAATCGAGCACCGAGGGGAGTCCGCGGGCGCGCATCATCTCCGACAGCTGGGCCGGCTCGGTGTACCAGACCTCACCGAAGCTGGTGAACTGCGACTTTCCCGCCGAGGTGGCCGTCTGCTGGATGAGCGGCAGCCACCTGCCGAAGAAGTAGGGATCGACATGCTTGGCCGTGTCGATGCGGAACCCGTCGATGCCGTACTTCGTGATCCACTCGCCGTACGAATCGGCGAGCGCCTTCACGACTGTCCAGTCCTCGGTCATCAGGTCATCGAGGCCTGAGAAATCACCGTCCATCTCGCATCGGCCCACGCAACTGCCCCAGTCGATGTCACCACGGTTGTGGTACCTGGTGACCTCGTTGAGGACCGCGGGTGCCTTGGCGGCACTGAAGGCCGGCTCGACACTCGGCGTCTTCGCAAAGCTCTTCTTCGCCGACAGCCGCGGGAACGACGTGCCGGACGTGTACGACCACGGGTCGAAGCGCCTGCCCGTTGCCGTGCGGTAGGGAGCGCGCGCGATCGGCACGTACGAGTAGCCCTGCTTGTACGTGATGACATCAGCCGTGTGATTGACCACGACGTCAAGGAAGACCTTGAGCTGCAGCTTCTTCGCACAGGCCATGAACGTTGCGAACTCGGCCTCCGTCCCGAGGTGCGCATCGGGCTTCGTGATGTCGAGGAACCAGTACCCGTGGTACGCGGCGCTTGACGCCTGCACGGTTCGCTGGACGAATGGCGGGGTGATCCAGACTGCGGTGAAGCCCAGCCGCTTGATCCGGGCCAGCCCATGGTCCGACGGATCCGCCGCGTCACATCGTCCGGCCAGGCCGGCGAGGTCGCCACCGTGATAGAACGCATCCGACGTCGGCTCGAACCCTGTGGTGCTCGGGCCGCCAGAGCGTCCGCCCGTGTCGTTTGCCGGGTCGCCGTTGACATAGCGATCCGTCATGAGGAAGTAGAAGGAGTCGGATGCGATCGGACTGCGCACGGGGGCGCCCGCAAGACCATCCAGCTCCGAGCCGGCCGATGCCGGACCGATCGTGCCGCCGAGCAGGAGCGCCACAGACGCCACGCCCGCCAGCAGCCACCTACCGAAGTGCACGACCCGATTCCACATCGAAGAAGTGCAGCCGCGAGCCATCCGCGAAAACGGTGATCGCATCACCCGTGCGGAACTGAAGCCGCGGCGGGAAGACAGCGACGCCCTCGATCTCCTTGCTGTGGCCCAGGCGCGTGAGCTCCTGCTCCTCCTCCTTGGCCAGACCACTGCCCAGCCGAGACTCGTCCACGGGCGTCCCCTCGAGCCCGAAGGTCAGGTGGACACTCGATCCAAGGGCCTCTGACAGCACAACCGAGACAGCCAGCGGATGCGAGCCCTCACGCTGCTCGTGGAAGATGTCCTCCGCACGCAGGCCGACGATGATCTCCTGGCCGGCCTTTGCCGCAAGTTCGGATCGGGCATCGACCACGGACCGGGGAATGGGGAGGTACTGCGCGCCGATGCGCAGCCCCGCCGTGTCTGCCTCGACGACGAGGATCGCATGCATGAGCGTCATGGGCGGAGTGCCGATGAAGCCTGCCACGAAGATGTTGTCGGGGTTGTCGTAGAGATCCTGCGGCGCAGCGACCTGCTGCAGCTCACCGAGCCTCATCACTGCGACGCGATGCCCCATCGTCATGGCCTCGACCTGGTCGTGCGTGACGTAGACGGTCGTGATGCCGAGATCACGCTGCAGCGACGCGATCTCGGCGCGCATCTGCACGCGCAACTTGGCATCGAGATTGGACAGCGGCTCATCCATGAGGAAGAGCTCCGCATCGCGGACAATCGCCCGCCCCATGGCCACGCGCTGGCGCTGGCCACCGGAGAGCTGCTTCGGCTTGCGCGTCAGCATCGAGGTGAGGTCGAGCAGGCGGCCCGCCCGGTCGACCTTCTCCTTGATCTCCGCCTTGCCCTCATGACGGAGGGCAAGGCCGAAGCCGATGTTCTCGCCCACGGTCATGTGCGGATACAGGGCGTAGCTCTGGAACACCATCGCGATGTTGCGATCGCGCGGGCCGACGTCATTGACGACGCGCCCGCCGATCGCGACGGTCCCGTCGGTGATGTCCTCAAGGCCGGCCACCATGCGCAGTGCAGTCGTCTTGCCGCAGCCGGACGGCCCCACAAGGACGAGGAACTCACCATCGGCGACGTCCAGCGACAGGTCCTTCACGGCGTAGAAGCCGTTGTCGTAGACCTTGTCGATCTCGGTCAGCACCAGTTCGGCCATGACTACACACCTTCCACTCGCCACACGCCAGCACCCGCTGACGGGACATCGATGACAGCCTGATCGGCAACCACTTCCGCGGTGAAACCGAACAGGTGATGGATCGTCCGCGCGTTGAGGTCCGCAAGCGGAACCCGCACGGTCTGTGCCTGACTGCGCGCCACGACGACGAGCACCGATTCATCCGGATGCTCGCGCACGAATGCAACCGCATCCGTGCTCACATGAAGCCACCGCAGGCCGCCCAGCGCGAGTGCCGGACTCCCCCTGCGGACGTGCAGGAGCTCGCGGTAGGCGGTCAGCGTGTCCTGATCCCAGGTGTCCTGGTCGTTCCACGGGAAGGGAGTCCGCGAATCCTCGCCCCAGAGTCCCGTGGCACCGATCTCATCGCCCGCGAACACCATCGGCACTCCGGGCAGTCCCACGGCAAGCGCAAGTGCGGCCACCTGACGCTCATGACTGCCGACCACCGATCGAATGCGCGCGGTGTCATGGCTGCTGAGAACATTCCAGCTCGTGACCAGCGACCGCCAGGGGATCCGCGCGTGGAAAGCACGTAGCGATGCCACCGCCTGCTCGCCGGTGATCATGGGGACCTCCACCGGGAGGCCGAGGAACGTCTCATGGAAGTCGGGGCTTCGCAGCCAGCACCACACCTGGCGCGTGAAGCCGGCGTAGTTCATCGTGCCGTGCCAACCGTCGCCCAGCAGGTCGCCACTGGCATCGTGGCCATGCTCGGCCAGGAGCAGCGCATCGTCACGCTCGTGCGCCATCGCGACTCGCACGTCCTTGGCGAATTCGTGCGTGACATCGATGGATCCCATGCGCCCGGCCATGTTGGCGACGTCGACGCGCCACCCGTCGAGGCCTGATGTCCCGCGCAGCCAGGTGCGGACCGGTGCTTCATCGGACGACACGAGGGCATCGCGGAGCAACGGGCTGGTGTGGTCGAACTTGGGCAGCGTGGGCACGTTGAACCAGCACTCGTATCCGTGGGTCAGCGTGGGATCGAAGCGGAAGAACTCGCGCTCCGGTGCGTCCGGATCCTGGGCTCGGACGAACCACACGTGCTCGCGACCACAATGGTTGAGGGTGATGTCGCCGATGACCCTGATGTCGTCCGAATGCGCCGCCTCGACGAGCTCGCGCAGCGCGGCATCACCCCCGAGGAGCGGGTCGACCACGTCGAAAGCGGATGCGTCGTAGCGATGCGTCGACTCGGCCGGGAACACCGGCGTCAGGTACAGCACGCTCGCGCCGAGGGCAGCGATGTGGTCCAGGTGCCGGCGCACGCCGTCGAGGTCACCGCCGAAGTACTCATGCGGTGTGTTCGGTGACCGGCCCTCCGGCGCGTCGGACCACGCGCGCGGAACCGCCCACGCCGGCAGCTGCACTCCGGTCGGCGGCACCGCCAGCGCATCGTCGTCGGCCAGCGTGCGAGCGAACCGGTCCGGGAAGACCTGGTAGACGACGGCGTCATGGGTCCATCGCGGTGGCGCTTCCGTCGCCGTGACGACGAAGTCACTGGCATCCGGCACATCGAAGTCGACCAGCCCACCAGCGGTCAGCCAGGTGAAGTCGTGCGCACCGCCGACGACCAGCCAGCGGTAGTGGGTCTCGATGTTCCGGACGACGATCGTCGCCACCCACCACACGTCGACTCCGTCGGGCGTCTGGGGGTGGGCCACGGCAACATGCGGCTCACCATCGCGCACCGTCCGAAGGACCACGGTCTCCGGCTGGTGATCGCGATGCGTGCGCAGCCGCAGCGTCAGGGTCTCGCCGAGGGCCGGCGCCACGTTCGACACATACAGGGGCGAGCCGTCATGGTGCACTCCGAGCGACGGCAAGTGCATCAGCCCTTCACCGAGCCCTGCGTCAGCCCACCGACGATGAACTTCTGCAGGAAGATGAACAGCAGAACGACGGGAATCGCCGCAAGAAGTGCCCCGGCCGCGAACGGGCCCCAGTTCTCGGAGTACTTCTCGCCGATGAACTGCTGCAGACCGACGGCCAGCGTGAGCTTCTGCGGGCTCTGCAGCAGCGCACTGGCGATGACGAACTCGTTGATCGTGAAGATGACGCTCAGCAGTCCGACCACGGCCAGGACCGGTGCGGCCAGCGGCAGGATGATGCCCCAGAAGATCTGGCCATGGCTGGCGCCGTCGACCTTGGCGGACTCGTCGATCTCCATCGGGATCGTGTCGAAGAAGCCCTTGATGAGCCACGCGTTGATGCCCATGGCGCCACCCAGGTACACAAGACCGAGGCCGATGAGTGAGTCCAGGCCGATGCCGCTGAACACGTCGGAGACCTGCGCCATGATGAGGTAGATCGCCACGAGCGCGAGGAACTGCGGGAACATCTGCACCAGCAGCAGGAACATCAGGCCGACCTTGCGACCCTTGAAGCGGAACCTGCTGAAGGCGTAGGCCGCACCGGCACCGATGAGAACGGTGAACAGGGCGACGATCACAGCCAGCAGCATCGTGTTGACGTACCAGTTCACATACGGCTGATCGGGGTTGTTCAGCAGCCGCGTGAAGTTGTCGAGGGTCGGCTGACTCGGGATAAGACTGCCATTGCTGATCGTGGGGTTGGTCGTGAAGGCAGCGCTGACGACCCACAGAATCGGTGTGACGGCGAACGCGACTGCGACCCAGGCAATGGCATGACGCCAGCCATTCGACTTGAGCCACTGCGCGAAGGTCTGGCGCCTCTGCTTCGGTATCGGCGCCACCCGGACGGTGGGCACGGCAGGACTGGTCATGCGCGGTCCTCTCTCAGGGCCCTGGATCGTGCGAACGAGATGGCCGAGATCGTGCCGACGATGATGAAGATGTAGATGGAGATGGCACTCGCGAGCCCGTAGTCATTGCCCTGACCCGCGGAGAAGGCGATCTTGTACGTGTAGCTGATCAGGATGTCGGTGGCACCAGCGACCTCGGAGTTGTCCATCGCCGGACCACCCCCGGTAAGCAGGTAGATGCCGTTGAAGTTGTTGAAGTTGAAGGCGAAGGATGCGATGAGCAGGGGTGCCAGGGCCACCAGCAGGAGCGGCATGTTCACCCGCCGCCAGACCTGGAAGCTCCGCGCCCCGTCAACCCGTGCAGCCTCCTGGAGTTCGCTCGGGATGGACTGCAGCGCACCCGTGCTCACGAGGAACATGTAGGGGAAGCCGAGCCACAGGTTCACGAGGATGACGCTGACCCGCGCCCAGAACGGGTCGAAGAGCCACGGCACATGCCAGCCGGTCACCGAGTTCAGGGCGCCGAAGTCATCGTTCAGGAGCCCGGCCCACACGAGGATCGACAGGAATGCCGGCACGGCGTACGGAAGCACCAGCAGCGCCCGGTACACGCGCTGCCCGCGCATTCGCGGCTTGTTCAGCACGATCGCCAGGCTCAACCCGAGTACGAAGGTGAGGAACACGCTCAGGATCGCGTAGATGAAGGTCCAGATGAAGACCGAGATGAACGGATCGCGGATCTGGGAGTCCGTGAAGACATTGGTGAAGTTCGTGAATCCGATGTACTCGCGCCAGCCGGGAACCAGCACGTCTTCCGCGTCATCCGGGTTGGCGAAGTTGCCGCTGCCGTTGTTCGAGTACACCACCCCGGTGTCGAGGGAGGTGAAGGTGTCGGCCGTCGCGTCGTACGTCAGAGTCGGAACCAGCTCGACAGCGGTGGCGTACCCCTGCGGCTTGATCACCCCACCCTGGGGACCCGGAATGGCCAGGTCGTTGAACTCGGACTCAAGGTTGGAGAACCCCTCGCCGGGAACATTGACGAAGCCGGTTGCCGACACCACGGTGCCGAACTCATCGCGCTGGACATCGGAGGCCGGCAGTTCGTCAAGGCCCTCATTCGTACCCGCGTACGTGGGCGGCAGGTCTGAAGCCTCGGCATCCGTGGCAACGTTGAGGTCATTGGTGCCCGAGGTGAGATCACCTGATGGCGCAGCACTCGGCGTCGTCTCAGTCCCGCCGAACTCCTCGAGTGCCGGCTCGGAGGCTGCGGGCTCCCCGCCGAACTCCTCGAGGCCCGGGTCGGCCGAGGCGGACGGGGCAGAGGGGTCCAGGGTGCCGGAGCCATCGGCGGGCGCCTCGACCGCCACCACCTGCGGCGTGAGGATGAGGACGAGCTCGCCCGTCGCATTGCGCGTCGGCAGCATGTCGTAGCTGGTGGAGTCCTCAGACTCGGCAGCGCTGTCGCGGACGATGGCCGTGATCGCGTCCGGCTTGGTGCCGATATTGCCGGTCGAGTAGTTCGTGAAGGCGATCGAGACGTTGTAGAAGATCGGGATGAGCTGGAAGATCGTGAGGAAGATCGCGCCGATGATGACGTACTTGGCCGGGATGTAGCGCGAGGTCAGCAGGATGAAGTCCAGCGCCAGCGTGGCAATGACGAGGACGGCCATCATCAGCCACGACTCGTTGCTGATCATCGTCGGAATGGCCCACACGGTCATGCCGTTGACCAGACCCAGGAACAGCAGCTTGAGCAGCAGCGCGGGCGTGCCCCCAAGCCGGGCGATGAGCCGCTGGATCACTTCTTCCTCGATTCCGCTAGGCCAGCGAAGTGCGATGTCGTCCGCCGCAAAGGGTGTGGGCCCCGAGACTTCACGGGACCCACACCCTCACGACAACGGACTGGGATCAGCCTGCTGCAACAGCCTTCTTGATGGCGACCTGCGCCTGAGCGAAGGCCTTGGCTGCGGGCATTGCGCCTGCACCCTTCGTGCTGTTGACCCATGCCGCACCGAGCGGTCCCCAGACGGCGTTCATCTGCGAGATGTTCGGGATCGGCACGCCGCCCTTGCCGGCATCGCCGAAGGCCTTGAGCAGGGGGTTCGACACGCGAGCCGCAGCGGCCGTGTTGGCCGGGAAGCGGTCGTTGAGCGCCGACAGCTGGTACTGGGCCTTCTCGCCCGCCATGAACTCGGTGACCAGCGACGTGGCCGCAGCCTCGACGCCGTGCGCAGCCGCGTACTTGGTGAGCATGACGCCCTGGCTACCGATGAACGGAACAGCAGCCGTGCCGGCGACGATCGGCGGAACGGCCGAGATCCGGTACTTGAACCCGACAGCCTTGATCTTGTCGAGGTTCCAGGGGCCCGTGATCCAGAACGGAGCCTTGCCCGAGGTGAAGGCGGCGGTTGCGATGTCGCCCGTGACCTTGGAGTTGATCAGGCCGGTCTTGTTCCAGCCGTCGATGATGCTCGCGTTGGCTGCGAACACCTTGTTGAAGACGCCGATGTTCTTGACGTCGTATGCGCCCTTTGCGGTGGTACCGAAGATGTAGCCGCCGAGGCCGGTGAACATCGGGTACATGTGGTACGCGTCGCCGCCTGCGCCCTGCTGGACGGCCAGCGGGATGTCGACCTTGCCGGCCTTCTTCAGAGCGAGTGCCTGAGTCGACAGCTCCTGGAAGGTCTTGGGCTGCGTCTTGATGAGGCTCGCGTTGGTGATCAGCGCGATGTTCTCAACGGCGACGGGGGTGCCGTACTGCTTGCCGTTGTAGTTGAAGGCCTGGACGGCGCCTGCCGAGAGGCCGGCCTTCGCCTTGGTGGCGAGGTTCAGCTTGACGATCGAACCGTTGACGGCGAGCTCGCCGACCCAGTCGTTGGCACCCATGATGACGTCAGGCGCGGCATCGGGAGTCACGGTCGCGAGGTCGTCGCGGATCTTGCCGAAGTCCTTCACGACGACGGTCACGGTTGAGCCCATGTACCCGTTCGCGAAGAGCGTCCGGACGGCCGGAGCGCGGTCCGCGTCCGTCCAGAAAACGATGTTGCCCGCCGCCATGGCTGCCGGGGCAGCCAGGAGCGAACCGAATGCAACTGCGGCTACCGCACTGGTGGCGACCGCTGCTCGCAGTGACCTGCGCATACTTGGTCCTCTCGTCGGGCCCGAAGGGGCCGATTGCGAATGCGGGGGTGGTGTTCACCCCCCGTCCATTTAACCGAAATGTATGCCGCCGCTACAGGACGATGCAACCGTTTACAGAGCGTTACATAGCAATCGTTACTGAAGCGTGATTGTGGACGTCCTAGCAATCACGGTTGTCTGGACAGGAAAGAATCCTGTCTAGAGCTCAATGCCGAGGCGGCGTGCCGATCGGGCCCGCTGACGCGCAGCGCGCATGCGCCGCAACCGCTTGACCAGCATCGGATCGAAGGCCAGCGCCTGCGGATCGTCGATGAGGCCGTTGAGGAGCTGGTAGTAACGGGTCCCGCTCATGTCGAAGAGGTCGCGGATGGCCTGCTCCTTGGCACCGGCGTACTTCCACCACTGGCGCTCGAATTCCAGGATCCGGCAGTCGCGGTCGCTGAGGGTGGCTGCCGTCCGCTCACTGTCGAGGGGCGATAGTGCTGCATCCATCCCGGACTCCTCCTGAACCTGCTGCTTCGACTCGCGGCCGTCCTCATCGCTCGACGGCCCTGACTGCGCGTCATCGTACGGGGTGAATCCCATGGCTGTCATTCGACTCCCCCGGATTCGCGATCGCCATGCTCCTGGCGGTGCCGCTCCTCGGCCTGCCGCGCCCGAACCGCACGTCGATGCTGCTCCCGGCGCCGGTCGCGGGCCCGGATCAGCAGCCAGGAGAAGGCGTAGCCCAGGCCGTTCGTAGCCCAGTGGAAGCCCATCGGAGCCAGCACACTGCCGGACACCAGCCGGAGCCCCGCGAACAGCACGCCTGCGAGCGTGGTCGTCAGAACACTCAGGGCGATGGCCAGGATGTTGCCGCGTCGCCCTTCGCCCACAACGGATCCGAGGGCTGGATTCTGCTCGTGTGTGCCGATGCTCGGCAGGATGTGCCACAGGCCGAAGATGATCGAGGCAATGACGACGCCCCACACCAGCCCGTACCGGCGGATCAGCATCGAGAGCAGGACGGCGCGGAAGGCGATCTCCTCCAGCAGCACGGTCCCGAACGGCACTTCCACCAGCGCCTGGAACATCAGCCGGGTGCCCGTCAGCTCGCCCATGCGCTCATCGTGGAAGGCGGTGCGGGTGCGCTTGAACGCCGAGCCGATGAGATAGACCGCGGTGATCGCGCCGATGCAGGCGGCTCCCCAGATGAAGCCGGGCAGCAGGTAGGCCCAGCCCAGTCCCATGTCGGTCCAGGTGTTGCCGTCGAGCAGTCCGATCGCCAGCAGGATGACGGACCCGCCGAACGACCACAGCAGATAGTGCGTCTGGGGGGCGACCCGATTGTTGACGACGTTGAGGACGACCAGCGCGCCGATGACGACCGCGACCGGCCACCAGGCCAGCCCGGTCTCCTGCGCCGGTGCCACCAGTTCGAACATCGCTCGTCAGTGTAGGTCGATTGCCATACTCGGCCCATGGCTGAGGACCGAAGCGTGCTGGACCGGGCGGCTCGCGGGCCCGACCGGTCGTGGGACTACGGGCCGGACCCGACGCAGGTGGCTGACGTCTACCTGCCCGCAGCCAGCCAGCAGACACCTGGGAGGCCGCTCGTCGTGCTCATCCACGGCGGCTACTGGCGTCCCGAGTACGACCGGGCGCATCTTCGGCCGATGGCCGCCGCCCTGGCGGCCGCCGGACACTCGACCGTGCTCGTGGAGTACCGCAGGGTTCCCGGTGATCCCGATGCCGCCATCGATGACGTCCGCCTTGCCCTCACGGCAATGGCCGCAGCCGGTGACGGCGTCGATCCGTCTGCCGGGGTGGTGCTCGTCGGCCACTCGGCCGGTGGTCACCTGGCTCTCCTGGCCGCCGACCATCAGGCGGTCATCGGCTGCCTGGCGCTGGCTCCGGTCGCCGATCTGCAGATGGCGGCGGACCTCGATCTCGACGA
>CAJAKT010000028.1 GCA_903940375.1 uncultured bacterium
CCGATCTCCTGCACCGTCCGCAGGTCCGTCTGCTTCTCCCAGCCGGCGAAGTCACGACCGTCGTAGGAGATGTCCAGGCGCAGACGAATCAGCCCGTCGCCCGGCAAACCGGGGACGGGCTGATTCACGTGGGCGGAGTCGGTCAGGACTCGTCCTTCTGCTCAGCCTCGGCGTCGTCGGCAACAATCTCGACGACCTCGACCTCTTCTGCGATCACATCGCCATCGGCGTCGACAACCGCGACATCGTCGATGATCTCCTCGGCCACGACGTTGCCGTCGGCATCCTCGATCACCTCGTCGACAACGGTCTCGACGACGGCAACGGGAGCGGCCGCAGCGGCCTTCTCCTTGGCTGCCCGCTTCGTGGCACCGGTTGCCTCGGCCACGACCTGCTCGAGCATCGGCTCGACCAACTCGATCACGGCCATGGGCGCGTTGTCCCCCTTGCGCGGGCCGATCTTGGTGATGCGCGTGTACCCACCCTGACGACCCGCGTAGTTCGGGCCGATCTCGGTGAACAGCGTGTGCACCACCGACTTGTCGCGCACGACCGTCATCACCCGGCGACGGGCATGAAGGTCACCGCGCTTCGCGAAGGTGATCAGGCGCTCAGCCAGCGGGCGAAGGCGCTTGGCCTTGGCCTCGGTGGTGGTGATGCGCCCGTGCTCGAACAGCGCGGTGGCCAGGTTGGCCAGCATGAGCCGCTCGTGTGCCGGACCACCGCCGAGACGGGGACCCTTAGTTGGCGTAGGCATTCTTTCTCCTCAGACTTTGCGTGATGCTGTCGTTCGATACGGGCTAGAGCTGCTCGTCCTCGGCGAATGCCAGGTCGTCGTCGTCCTCGTCGGTGAAGTACACCGCCGCGCCGGGATCGAATCCGGGCGGGCTGTCCTTGAGCGCCAGGCCCAGGCTGGCCAGCTTGACCTTGACCTCGTCGATCGACTTCGCACCGAAGTTGCGAATGTCCAGGAGGTCGGCCTCCGAGCGGGTGATGAGCTCGCCGACGGTGTGGATTCCCTCGCGCTTGAGGCAGTTGTACGAGCGAACCGTCATGTCGAGCTGCTCGATCGGGGTCGACAGCTGCTCCGCCACGAACGCATCGGTCGGGGACGGGCCGATGTCGATGCCCTCGGCATCGAGATTCAGCTCGCGCGCCAGGCCGAAGAGCTCGACGAGGGTCTTGCCGGCTGACGCAACGGCGTCACGCGGACGCATTGACTGCTTGGTCTCAACATCGATGACCAGCTTGTCGAAGTCAGTGCGCTGCTCAACACGGGTGGCCTCGACCTTGTAGGTCACCTTGAGGACCGGGCTGTAGATCGAGTCGACCGGGATGCGGCCGATCTCCTGGCCGGCCTGCTTGTTCAGCACTGCCGACACATAGCCGCGACCGCGCTCGACGACGAGCTCGATCTCGAGCTTGCCCTTGGCGTTGAGGGTGGCGAGGTGGAGGTCGGGGTTGTGCACCTCGACGCCCGCCGGCGGCTGGATGTCGGCCGCCGTGACCGTGCCCGGACCCTGCTTGCGCAGGTACATGACGACCGGCTCATCGTGCTCGGACGAGATGACGAGCTGCTTGATGTTGAGGATCAGCTCGGTGACGTCCTCCTTCACCCCCGCAACGGTGGTGAACTCGTGGAGGATCCCGTCGACGCGGATGCTCGTGACCGCTGCGCCCGGAATGGACGACAGCAGCGTGCGACGAAGCGAGTTGCCCAGGGTGTAGCCGAAACCGGGCTCGAGGGGCTCGAGCACGAACCGCGAGCGGAACTCGCTGATCGGCTCCTCGGTGAGCACAGGACGCTGACTGATAAGCACGTTGACTTCCTTCCCGCGACGACCTCTATTTGACGTCGCGATTCTGTCCCGCGTGGAGACAATCGGGCCGGATTACTTGGAGTAGAGCTCGACGATCAGCTGCTCGTTGACCTGGGTGTCGATGACGGCGCGAACCGGCAGCGTGTGAACCAGGATCCGCATCTGCGACGGGATGACCTCGAGCCATGCCGGCACGGTGCGCTCGCCGATCTCGGCGTGCGCCACGATGAACGGAGTGATCTCTCGCGACCCCTGCCGAACCTCGATGATGTCGTTGGGCGACACCCGGTACGACGGGATGTTGACCTTGTGGCCGTTGACAACGAAGTGACCGTGGGTCACCAGCTGGCGGGCCATGTCGCGGGACTTGGCGAAGCCCGCGCGGAAGACCACGTTGTCGAGGCGGGTCTCAAGGATCTGCAGCAGGTTCTCGCCGGTCTTGCCGGGCTGCCGCTGCGCCTCCTTGTAGTAATTGGAGAACTGCTTCTCCAACACACCGTACATACGGGTGGCCTTCTGCTTCTCACGAAGCTGCAGCAGGTACTCGCTCTCCTTCGTCCGACCGCGGCCATGCTGGCCGGGGGGGTAGGGACGCTTCTCGAACGGGCACTTGGGGGACTCGCACTTGGCACCCTTGAGGAAGAGCTTCATCTTCTCCCGACGGCACCGCTTGCAGTCGGCGTCTGTATAACGCGCCATGTCTGGTTATCTCCTAGATTCTGTTCGCGCGGTCAGACGCGGCGACGCTTGGACGGACGGGTTCCGTTGTGGGGTGCCGGCGTGACGTCGGCGATCGAGCCGACCTCCAAGCCGGTTGCCTGCAGCGAACGGATAGCGGTCTCGCGGCCGGAGCCCGGACCCTTGACGAACACATCCACCTTGCGCATGCCGTGCTCCATCGCACGTCGCGCTGCCGCCTCGGCGGCGAGCTGCGCGGCGAAGGGCGTGGACTTGCGGCTTCCCTTGAAGCCGACCTGCCCGGCGCTTGCCCAGGCGATCACCGCACCCGTGGGGTCGGTGATCGAGACAATGGTGTTGTTGAACGTGCTCTTGATGTGAGCGTGACCGTGGGCCACGTTCTTCTTCTCCTTGCGACGGACCTTCTTGGCCGGCGCTGCCTTGCCTGTCTTGGGGGCCATGAATCAGTTCTCCAAAGTCTCGTAAGGGCTCACTTGCCGACCTTCTTCTTGCCAGCCACCGTCTTGCGCGGGCCCTTGCGGGTGCGCGCATTCGTGTGGGTGCGCTGGCCACGAACCGGCAGGCCCTTGCGGTGACGCAGACCCTGGTAGCAGCCGATCTCAACCTTGCGGCGGATGTCAGCGGCAACCTCACGTCGAAGGTCGCCTTCGACCTTGAGGTTGGTGTCGATCCAGTCGCGCAGGGCGATGACCTGATCATCAGACAGGTCCTTGGAGCGTAGGTCGGGGCTGATGCCCGTGGCCTCGAGGGCCTTGGCGGCCTGCGAGCGGCCGACGCCATAGATGTAGGTGAGCGCTACTGCCATGCGCTTATCGCGCGGCAGATCAACGCCAACGAGTCGTGCCATTGGGGCGTTCTCTCTTCTGTCAAGCACGAGGTGTGGGTGTAGAGCCAGTCCTGCCCGCCAAGGCAGGTCCCCGGCCTCGTGACCGGGGGTGTCGTCCCGCTGCTACGCACGCGCCGCAGGGGTGTCGGGCTCTACTTGTTGCTTCGGACTCCGGGTTGTCTCCCCGAAGGCCGCGTCAGGAGCTGGGGTCAGC
>CAJAKT010000029.1 GCA_903940375.1 uncultured bacterium
CCGACCGCCGAGCTGGTCAAGGTGGCCGCCAACTCGTTCCTCGCCACGAAGATCTCGTTCATCAACGCCATGGCCGAGGTGTGCGAGGCCGCCGGTGCCGATGTCACGCAGCTCGCCACCGCCATCGGCTACGACCCCCGCATCGGCAGCCGCTTCCTCGCTGCCGGTCTGGGCTTCGGCGGCGGCTGCCTGCCCAAGGACATTCGTGCGTTCATGGCCCGCGCCGGCGAGCTCGGTGCGGAGGATGCCGTGGCATTCCTGCGCGAGGTCGACCAGATCAACCTGCGTCGTCGCGCAGCCACCGTCGATCTGGCCCGCGAGGCACTCGGTGGGTCGTTCCTCAAGCGCCGTGTCACCGTGCTGGGCGCGACCTTCAAGCCCGACAGCGACGACGTCCGCGACTCCCCCTCGCTCGATGTCGCCGTCGCCATGAGCAATGCCGGCGCCGATGTCGTCGTCCACGACCCCAAGGGCCTCCGCAATGCCGAGCGCGTCTACCCGCACATGACCTACGTCGACGACCTGAAGGCCGCGCTCGACGGCACCGAGCTCGTCGTCCTCGGCACCGAGTGGCGCGAGTACCGCGAGCTTGACCCTGCGACCCTCGGTGGGGCGCCAAACCGGCACGTGATCGATGCCCGCAACGCCCTGGATCCGCAGGCCTGGCGCAATGCCGGCTGGATCTACCGCGCACTGGGTCGCCCAACGGCGTAAGGCCCTACGACACTGGCACGTCCGCCTTCCCCTGCACGTCAACGCGTAGCAGAATGCCCGGATGAGGTCCTGCGCATGAACCGTCCCGAGGAGATCCGCGCAACGCTCACCGATTCCACGACCTGGTTCGTCGTCGGCCTCGGCAACAATCCGGCACGTGATGCCTATCGGATCGCCCAGCTGCTCCAGGCCCATGGCAAGCGGATCGTGCCGATCCACCCAGCAGCCGAGATCGTGCACGGTGAGCAGGGCTACTCGACGATCGCCGACGCTGTTGCTGCGGTCGGAACACCCGATGTCGTCGACGTGTTCGTGCGCTCAGACCTCGCCGGGGCAGTGGCCGACGAGGCGATTGCCGCAGGGGCCACCGCCGTCTGGTTCCAGTTCGGCGTGATAGACGACGATGCGGCTCAGCGCGTCACCGACGCGGGCATCACGATGGTGATGGATCGGTGCCCAGCGGTCGAGTTTCCTCGGCTCCTGCCGGAGTGACGGGCGCGTAGGGGCGCACCCATCGGACGGCGATAACTGCGTCAAGGATGACGACGAGGCTGCCGACTGCGACCTCCCAGTTCACGCCACCAGCAGTTTCCGTCACCGCGATGATCGCGAGCACCGCGAGAACCAGGCCCGCCAGCAAGTGGAGTACGACGAGGCGCGTTACTGCTCGACAACTCACCCACGTCAGCATCGCGAGCGAGGCCATCACGACGAGCAAAGGTGAAGTCGTCCACGACGCCGACGTGCCCTCGTCACCGAAGGGGACCGACGCGAGTGCCGAGAACCCGACGGCCGCGGCGACTGCTCCGAACATCAGACCCCAGTGACCTAGGAGCCACAGGCGCAGCCATCCCGCGCGTGACGGCACTCCGGCTGGCACGACGCTGGAGAAGTACATCGTCCAGATGGCGAACACCACCACGAACGTCAGGACGAGGTACACCGGATTGGGGATCTCAGCCTTGCCGCTGAGTGCCGACACCAGGCTGACGAAAGACTCCCCGAGCACGATGATGACGAGTTGCCCGACCCGCTCGCCCAGATGCTCGTCATCCACCTGCCCGAGCGCGCACAGTCGTCCGATGAACGGCCCGAGGAGTGGCACGGCGGCGAGCCCCACCCCGACTGTCAGGACGCCCACCACCGTGACGGTCTCCGCGGATCCCGAGCCGTGGGGCAGGAATCCACCGGTGAGCAGCACAGCGCTGGCGAGCGCCGACGAATACGCCACGAGACGCGCGTCCCTGCCGTCGCTGACGTGCGAATGCCCCGCCATCGCGTACATCACCGCCACCGTCGCGAAGGCGACGGACAGTGCGATGAAGCCCAGCTGGTCAGGCAACCCCTCGCTGCCACCCGTCGACAGCGCCGCGATCACCAGAGCCAGCATCTGCACCAGGGTGAGGATGCGGCGCCAGGGATGGTCGCCGGGGAAGAGGTTGTTGTTCAGTGAGGTGAGCAGCCACAGCACGAGCATGACGAGCATGGAGAAGGCGATCTGCCAGGCCATCGACCAGGTCGGGTCGGCAAGCAGGACGTGACTGCCGTAGCTGACAGCGGCAACGATGACGAGGTCGTAGAAGAGTTCGAACCAGCCCACCTTCTGGTGGGAGGCCGGCTCGCTGGCCACCGCGCTCACCGGGTCAGGTTCGCGTTCTTGGCCTTCGCCTCGGCGTTGAGGCCGTCCTGGAACGTCACCATCGCCGTCACCAGATCAGGATCCGCGATGCCGAGCATGCGCACAGCGAGCAGCCCGGCGTTGCGTGCATTGCCGATGGCCACCGTGGCGACCGGCACGCCCGCAGGCATCTGAACGATCGAGAGCAAGGAGTCCATGCCGTCGAGCGTCGACAGCGGGACAGGCACGCCGATCACCGGCAGCGGCGTCAGCGAGGCGAGCATCCCCGGCAGGTGCGCGGCGCCGCCGGCTCCCGCGATGATGACCTTGATACCGCGCTCGGCCGCAGCGGAGCCGAAGTCGACCATCTCGCGCGGCATTCGGTGCGCGGACAAGACCATCGCCTCATGCTCGACACCGAAGTCCTCGAGGACGATGGCAGCGGCCTGCATCACCGGCCAGTCGGAGTCACTGCCCATGCAGATGGCGACCTGAGGGCCTTCACTCATCGATGACTCCCGCGAAATAGTCGGCCGCGTGCCGGCCGCGTGCCAATAGTCCCTCAACGTCGTCGCCGAGGACGGTCACATGCCCGACCTTGCGGCCCGGGCGCACCGCCTTGCCGTACAGGTGCACCTTCAGCCCCGGATCACGTGCCAGCACATGCCGATATGCCGAGTAGAGGTCGCCGACATCGCCACCGAGGATGTTCACCATCACGGCGTACGGGGCAACTGCGGTCGGTGCGCCCAGCGGAAGGTCGAGCACGGCGCGCAGGTGGTTCTCGAACTGGCTGGTGCGGGCACCCTCGATGCTCCAGTGCCCAGAATTGTGGGGACGCATCGCCAGTTCGTTCACGAACAGGTCGTAGCCGTCGTCGAACATCTCGACGGCGAGCATGCCGGTCACGTTGAGATCGCGCGCAATGCGCAGGGCGATCTCCTGGGCGGCCACCGCACGGGCCGACGCGAGCCCCGGGGCCGGAGCGATGACCTCCGAGCAGATGCCGTCGGCCTGCAGCGTGCGAACGACGGGATACGCGACGGCCTGGCCGTGCGGCGAACGCGCAACCTGCGCCGACAGCTCCTGAACGAAGTCGATCCGCTCCTCCGCCAGCCACTGCGCACCCGGAGCAAGGGGGACGGCGAGCACGTCCACTGCCTGCTGAACGGACTCCACGACCCACACTCCGCGACCGTCGTAGCCACCACGTGATGTCTTGAGCACGACGGGCCAGCCCGCCTCGTCGGCGAAGTCCGCGACCTCGCCCGGGGCCGTGACGACGCGCCACCGGGGGCACGGCACGCCGATGTCCGTCAGAGCCTGCCGCATATGGATCTTGTCCTGCGCGTGGAAGAGCGCCGAGGGGCCGGGCCGGACGGCGATCCCCCGCGACTCCAGCTGCTCGAGGTGGATCGGCGGAACGTGCTCATGGTCGAACGTGACGACGTCGCAGCCGTCGGCGAACCTGAGCAGCGCGGCAAGGTCGTCATGACGGCCGATGGAGACGTCGCGGATCACCTGGGCCGCGGACTCGTCCGGTGCGGCCGCCAGGACACGGAGCCCGATCCCGAGGGCGGCAGCCGGGGCCGCGGACATACGAGCCAGCTGCCCGCCGCCCACGATGCCCACGCGCGGGGCGCCGCCTGTATCCACGAGGGAAACCTACTGCGTGGGCCGCATAGACTTCCGCGCATGCCCGAGAGCGATCCAGCCGTGGCGAGCCCACGCCCGGGATTCGTCGGACGGCTCCACGACTCGCTCGGCACACTGGCCCACGAGATCGCCAAGTTCGGCATCGTCGGATCACTGGCCTTCGTGATCGACGTCGGCCTGTTCAACCTGCTCCTGTACTTCGGCCCGCTCGAGGGCAAGCCCCTCACCGCCAAGGTCGTCAGCGTCGCGGCTGCGACCACGTTCGCCTACTTCGGAAACCGCTACTGGACGTTCCGGCACCGTGGGCGCACGAATATGGGCCGCGAGTACGTGCTGTTCTTCCTGCTCAACGGCGTCGCAATGCTCATCGCCGTCGGCTGCCTGTGGGTCAGCCACTACCTGCTGGGCCTGGACTCCGCGCTCGCCGACAACATCAGCGCGAACGTCGTCGGACTGGTCCTCGGCACGCTGTTCCGCTTCTGGTCCTACCGCAAATGGGTGTTCCCCGAGGTGCCCGACGACCCCGCAGACCGCGAGCTCGCGGAGCGCGACGCCGCATCGCCCATCTAGTTCCGAACTGCGGCTCGCTCGATCGTGCCGATCAGGTGGTGCTGTTCGGGGGCAGCTGGTTCCCTCCGCCACCACGGCGACGCTGCTCGTCTGCCTCGATGTACTGGTAGACGTCGCGCTGGATGTCCTCGACGTCCGGCACGTCGTTGATCGTGAGTCCGTCGTTCTCGCCCGCCGACTGGATGACCAGGCCGCCGTAGTTGAGCAGGCGACCCATCGCCGGCACGAAGAACGAGACGTTGTTCACCTTGGCGAGCGGCATGTCCTTGCCCTGCCGGGTGATGATGCCCGATCGCACGATGATGCGGCGGTCGGTGAAGACGTACTCGGTCGTCACCCAGCGCAGGAACGGCCGGACGGCCCACAGCGCGAGAATGAGCACCCCACCAGCGACCACGACCCATCGCATGATCGTCCCCCCGAACATCTGCGAGTCGATCCAGAAGTACAGCCAGCTCATGCCGAAGACCGTCGCGATGAGGACGATCGCGGGGACGAACAGAGCGCGCCAGTGCGGGCGGGTCTCGAACTTGATGACTTCGTCAGGGGCGAGGAGCTTCTGCGGGTAGGCCATGGTCAGATCGTGGCATGGATGACGTCACCGGCGGCGACAGACAGCGTTTTCTCGGCGGTGCGCACGTGCAGCTGCCCGTCGTCGCCCACGCCGACCGCCCGGCCGCGGGCCACCTCACCACTGGGCAGGGTGACCACGACATCCCGCCCGATGGTCAGGCACAGGCCCCGAAATGCGTCGAGGGCGAAGCCCGCTCCGTCGCGGCGCAGCCCCGCCAGCCCGGTGTGGAGCGCGGTGAGGATGTCCACGAGGAGGTCATCCCGGGAAACCGTCGCGCCCTCCAGCAGCAGCGAGGTCGCAATAGGTACGGGAAGCTGCTCCGCTTTCTGGTTCACGTTGACCCCGATGCCGATCACGACGGCATCCTCACCATCGGACTCCGCCAGGATGCCGGCGAGCTTGCGCGGACCGGGGCCGCCATCGAGCGCAGGTCCGTCGACCACGATGTCGTTGGGCCACTTCAGGCCGGCCTGCACGCCATGTCGACGCACCGCCTCGGCGACCGCGACTCCGGCGAGCAGGGGCAGCAGCCCACGTCCCGTGCTGGCCGGCATCCGGACAAGCACCGAGCACCACAGTCCGGATCCGGGCGCACTGATCCATTCCCGCCCCAGCCGCCCGCGACCAGCGGTCTGCTCATCGGCCACCACGACGGTGCCTTCGGGCGCACCTTCTCGGGCAAGCGTCAGGACGTCGGCATTGGTCGATCCCGTCGATGTGCGCACGCGTGGAGCCGGCCAGGCGACCTCCCGGTCGGCGAGCCTGCGCTCGACCTGGGCCGCGTCCACCGGGGGAACTGATTGTTCGCTCACCCCACTAAGGTAACGATCAGAGGCCTAGGAGGAGCGATGAGCGCGGCGAGCGTCGACGAGAACACCCCGAACCCCCGTACCACGGCAGGCAAGGCCGCCGACCTCAAGCAGCGTCGCGACCAGGCGCTGAGCCGTCGCCAGGACGCGGTCGACAAGCAGCACGCACGCGGCAAGCAGACCGCGATGGAGCGCATCCTCGCCCTGCTCGACGAGGACTCCTTCCAGCAGCTCGACGGCCTGGCGAAGCACCGCTCGCACGCCTTCGGCCTGGAAGCCACCCGCCCCTACGGCGACGGTGTCGTCACGGGTTACGGCACCATCGACGGTCGTCCCGTCTGCGTGTTCGCGCAGGACTTCACGGTCTTCGGCGGCTCCCTTGGCGAGGTCTTCGGCGAGAAGATCGTCAAGGTGATGGACATGGCCATGAAGGTCGGCTGCCCCGTCATCGGCATCAACGACTCCGGTGGCGCACGTATCCAGGAGGGCGTCGTCGCCCTCGGCCTGTACGGCGAGATCTTCCGCCGCAACGTGGCCGCATCAGGTGTCGTGCCGCAGATCTCGCTCGTCATGGGCCCATGCGCCGGCGGCGCTGTCTACTCCCCCGCCATCACCGACTTCACGATCATGGTCGACAAGACCTCGCACATGTTCATCACCGGCCCTGACGTCATCAAGACCGTCACCGGCGAGGACGTCGAGTTCGAGGAACTGGGCGGCGCCCGCACGCACAACTCCAAGTCCGGCGTCGCGCACTACATGGCCACCGACGAGGACGATGCACTCGAGTACGTCAAGGCGCTGCTCTCGTACCTGCCGAGCAACAACCTCGAGGATGCGCCGACGTACCCGTTCGAGGCTGACCTGTCCTTCACCGACGAGGACTACGAACTCGACACACTGATGCCGGACTCCCCCAATCAGCCGTACGACATGCACACGGTCATCGAGCACCTGGTCGACGACGGCGACTTCCTCGAGACCCAGCCGCTGTTCGCCCCCAACATCCTCTGCGGCTTCGGCCGCGTCGAGGGACATGCGGTCGGCATCGTCGCCAACCAGCCGATGCAGTTCGCGGGCACCCTGGACATCGCAGCATCCGAGAAGGCCGCTCGCTTCGTGCGCACCTGCGACGCCTTCAACATCCCCGTCATCACCCTCGTCGACGTGCCCGGCTTCCTGCCCGGCACCGACCAGGAGTGGGACGGCATCATCCGCCGCGGCGCGAAGCTGATCTACGCCTACGCCGAGGCAACCGTCCCGCTCGTCACCCTCATCACCCGCAAGGCGTACGGCGGCGCCTACGACGTCATGGGTTCCAAGCATCTCGGGGCCGACATCAACCTCGCCTGGCCCACGGCCGAGATCGCCGTCATGGGGGCACAGGGCGCGGCCAACATCCTGTACCGCAAGGAGCTCGCGGCGGCCGACGATCCCGAGGCCGAGCGCAAGCGCCTCATCGACGAGTACCAGGACACCCTGGCCAACCCGTACATCGCTGCCGAGCGCGGCTATATCGACCGCGTCATCTTCCCGCACGAGACGCGGATGATGATCACGCGCGCACTGCGGGCGCTGCGCAACAAGCGCGCCAGCCGGCCGCCGAAGAAGCACGGGAACATCCCGCTGTGACGGGCGCACCCGAGCACAAGGAGCCGATGCTGCGCGTCGTGTCCGGCTCGCCTACGGCCGACGAGCTCGCTGTCGTCGTGGCCGTGCTGTCCACGCGCTCGACTGCGCAGCCAGAGATGCCCGCATTCAGCCTGTGGGCTCGCAAGAGCCGCAGTATCCGCCCGTCGCAGCGACCCGGTTACGGAGCCTGGCGCGCATCGGCAATGCCCCGCTAGCCGCGGATGCCCGAACTCGTCCTGGCTTCCGCATCGCCGTCGCGGCGCGGCCTGCTGGTCAACGCCGGGGTCATCCCGCAGGTCATCGTCAGCCATGTCGATGAGGAAGCGCTGACGCAGAGCCTCGGCCCACTGGCACCCGCGGAACTCTGCCTCGCCCTCGCGCAGGCCAAGGCCCGGGACGTGGCCGCTCGGCTGTCCACCGGATACGACGTGGTGGTGATCGGCTGCGACTCGATGCTCGAGATTGACGGCGTCGCCTACGGAAAGCCAGCATCTGCAGCGGAGGCCAAGGAACGCTGGCTGCACGACATGGCAGGCCGTCACGGCACGCTGCATACCGGCCATTGGCTGGTACGCCCAGCCATCGGAGCCGAGCTCGGCGAGGTCGCGAGCACGGTCGTGTGGCACGCCAGTCCCTCCGAGTACGAGATCGACGCCTACATCGCCACCGGCGAGCCCCTACAGGTCGCCGGGGGCTTCACGCTCGACGGCCTCGGCGGCCCGTTCGTCGAGCGCATCGACGGCGACCCGTCGAATGTGATCGGCCTGTCACTTCCGCTACTTCGACGGCTGCTCGCGCGGATGGATATCACCTGGACCGACCTGTGGCCTTCGCCATAGTCCCGGGCGGCCCATCTGCCCCCCATAGTCGATACGCTGCAACGTGGGCCTCACGAGTCTGCCGGCCCGCAACCACAGAGAGGGTCCTCACGACGTGCATACCGTCCTGATCGCCAACCGCGGCGAGATCGCCATCCGGGTCATCCGGGCCTGCAAGGACGCGGGGCTCCAGTCCGTCGCCATCTATGCGGACCCCGACCGCGACGCGCTCCATGTGCGCCTCGCCGACCAGGCGTTCGCGCTCGGCGGCTCGACGGCGGCCGAGAGCTACCTCGTCATCGACAAGATCCTCGACGCGGCCGCGAAGTCCGGCGCCGATGCCGTTCACCCGGGCTACGGCTTCCTCTCCGAGAACGCCGACTTCGCCCAGGCCGTCATCGACGCGGGCCTCACCTGGATCGGCCCGCCCCCGTCCGCCATTCGATCGCTAGGCGACAAGGTGTCCGCACGCCACATCGCTCAGCGCGCCGGCGCACCCCAGGTCCCCGGTACCGCCGACCCCGTCACGGGTTCCGATGAGGTCATCGCGTTCGCGAAGGAGCACGGCCTCCCCGTGGCCATCAAGGCCGCCTTCGGTGGCGGTGGCCGTGGCCTCAAGGTTGCCCGCAACCTCGAGGAGATCCCCGATCTCTACGACTCCGCTGTTCGCGAGGCGGTCGCAGCCTTCGGCCGCGGCGAGTGCTTCGTCGAGCGCTACCTCGACAACCCGCGCCATGTCGAGACCCAGTGCCTCGCAGACACGCACGGCAATGTCGTCGTCGTCTCGACTCGCGACTGCTCACTGCAGCGCCGCCACCAGAAGCTCGTCGAGGAGGCGCCCGCACCCTTCCTCACCGATGACCAGCTGCACGAGCTCTACTCGTCCTCCAAGGCCATCATCAAGGAAGCCGGCTACTACAACGCCGGCACGTGCGAGTTCCTCGTCGGCACAGACGGCACGATCTCCTTCCTCGAGGTGAACACGCGCCTGCAGGTCGAGCACCCCGTCACCGAAGAGGTGGCCGGCATCGACCTCGTTCGCGAGCAGTTCCGCATCGCCGAGGGCGGCGTCATCGACTACGACGATCCGGTCCTGCGCGGCCACTCCTTCGAGTTCCGGATCAATGGCGAGGACCCGGGCCGCAACTTCCTCCCCGCACCCGGCGTGCTCTCCGTCTGGAAGCCGCCGAGCGGTCCGGGCGTCCGCGTCGACTCGGGATTCCAGGCCGGCGACATCATCGGCGGCAACTTCGACTCGCTGCTGGCGAAGCTGATCGTCACGGGCGCCACCCGCGAGGAGGCCCTCGAGCGGTCTCGCCGCGCACTCGACGAGTTCGAGGTCGAGGGCATCGCCACCGCCCTCACCTTCCACCGCGCCGTCGTCCGCGATCCGGCGTTCGCCCCCGCTCCCGGCATCGACTTCAGCGTGCACACCCGCTGGATCGAGACCGAGTTCGACAACACGATCCCTGCTTACACCGGCGCCACGGACGCCCTCGTCGAGGTCGACCCGCGCGAGACCGTCGTGGTCGAGGTTGGTGGCAAGCGCGTCGAGGTCACCCTGCCTGCAGGACTCGGTGCATCGGCTGGCTCCTCGGCTGCCGCAGGTCCCAAGAAGCGCAAGGGCGGCGGCAAGAAGGCCGGCGCCGGTGCCACGGGCGACTCCCTCGTCGCGCCGATGCAGGGCACGATCGTCAAGGTCGAGGTCACCGAGGGTCAGCAGGTCGCCGAGGGTGATCTGGTTGTCGTACTCGAGGCGATGAAGATGGAACAGCCGCTCACCGCCCACAAGGCCGGCACGATCGGCAAGCTCACCGCCGAGGTTGGAGCGACCGTGCCCACCGGCACCGTGCTGTGCGAGATCACCGACTGAAATCAGGCCGCCATGGGTGCAACTGTCCGAAGCCTGCTGCCCGACTATCCGATCGTCGAAGCGACCTACTCCGGACATGTCAGCAAGCAGGATGTCGATGATGCCTTCGGCGCATGCGCAGCCCTGGGCATCGAGCACGACATCTGGAACCTGCTCGGTGACTGCACGGACATGGTCTGGACCCCAACCGTCACGGACCTGTTCGAACTGGTCCAGTTCCTCGCGGACATGGGCGTGTCCGAGCGGTTCCGCGAGGCCCTCGTCCGTCCGACGGACGCATCGGCGGCAACCTCGGTCGGCTTCTGGGAGACCGCCGGCGTCAATCGTGGCCTGAACATCCGCACCTTCCGCGATCGCGAGTCCGCCATCGCCTGGCTGACCTCGTAGCCGACTCAGCCCGCTGGCGCACGCCGTGCCATGACGTACCGTGGAAGCATGCGCCGCTCCGTGATTCTCATTTCCGCGATCCTCACCGCTCTGGCCGTCACCCTGGCGATAGCACCCCTCTCGCACGCCGCCCCGGATGTTTCGCAGGCGGCAGCGACTCTGCGCGGTGGCGACCCCGTCTACAGCGACCCGGCGGCGGAGAATCCACTCTCCTCGGCTGAGGTCGATCAACTGACAGCGCAGATCCGCGACAGCGGTGTGCC
>CAJAKT010000030.1 GCA_903940375.1 uncultured bacterium
GAGAGGGAAATGTGAGGTTTGTGAGCAGGGTGTGTGAAAGCTATGGGGGAGTGTGCGGGCATGAAAAGTCGCGTCCCCTCTTCGCGGGCAGACCGGTCGACTCTCGACGATCGAGGCGCCACGGCGATCTAGTACGGCTTGATCATCGCCCTCGTGGGCGTCGTGATCATCACGGGCGTGAGCCTGCTGGGGGGTCAGTTGAGCTCCGTTTTCGGCCGCACGGCGGCGAGCCTCGGGGCTGCTGGCGCCGGGGGTGCCGTTGCCCCGGCCCCCGTGGTCCCGCCTGCCGCAACGGTGCCGGGCACGGTATCGGGTGTGAGCGCGAGCAGTTCGAGCGTAAACGACGGCAATACCGTGCTTGATTGGTCGGCGCCCAGCACTGGCGGAAGCCCGATTACGGGTTACAGCGTCTATCGGGCGGACGAGGGCAGCGGCAATTCGTGCCCGTCCACCGGCTACTCGTCGGTCGCTAGTTCAGTGACGCCGCCTTTCAACACAGGCGACGATCACGACAACTGCTGGCGTGTGGCTGCGGTCAACGCGGTCGGTGAAGGGCTCCCGTCAACCGCCGTTTACCACGATTCCTAGTTATCTAGTCAAGCCCCAGGCGGTAGCCGACACCGCGGACGGCGGTGCCGATTGACGGCCCACCGGCCTTCTTCACCTTGTTCCGCAGGCGTGACATGTGCACCTCGACGACGTGGGTGTCGCCGTACCAGTCACCCCAGACCCGTTCGAGCAGGGTTTCGCGGGTGACCACGCGGGCTGGGTTCTCGATCAGCACCGTCAGCAGGTCGAACTCGGTGCGGGTGAGGTCAAGGGTGGTTGCGTCGAGGGTCGCGATCCGCGACGCGGTATCCAGGCTCAGCGGACCCACCTGGAACCTGGTCTTCTCCTCGTCGTCGCCACCGCGCTGCTTGCGGCGAAGCAGGGAGCTGACACGGGCCAGCACGACCTTGGGCGAGAACGGCTTGGTGACGTAGTCGTCGCCGCCGGCCGCGAAGCCCACGAGCTGGTCGACCTCGTCTGCCCGGGAGGTCAGGAAGATGATCGGAGCAGAGGTCACCGAGCGCAGCTGCCGGCACACCTCGAGCCCGTCCATCGAGCCGAGGCCGATGTCCAGGAGGATCAGATCGGGCTGGTGGGCGTGGTAGGCCTCGATGCCGGTCGGGCCGGAGTCAGCCTCGACGACCCGGTAACCCGCGTCCTTGAGGGCGAAGGACAGCAGGTCGCGGACCTCAGATGCGTCGTCGATGACCAGGATGGTCTCGCTCATGTCGGTACTCCTGTCCCCGTCGCCCGAAGGGCGTCCAACGTCGTGGTGCGCGCCTGCTCGATGTCCGCGACGCTCGAAGCCGGATCGGACACTACTGCCGAGAGCCCGGCAATGAGGGTGTGAGCCTCGGTCAACTGGTACGAGCCGACTGAACCGCTCGCCTTGTGCAGGACGGCCGGCAGGTCGTCGGCGGAGCAGGTGGACAGCTGCCGGATGGTCTCGGCGAGAACGTCCGTCTGGCGCTCACGGATGAAGGCCAGGACGGCAGCCGACTCATCCTGGGGATTTGTCACGAAACGACCCTATCCGGCAGTTCGGCCCACGCGCGGTCAACACCCCCTACTCTCGCCACATGTGCTGCTTCGTACTCGTCCTCGGCTTCCTCGGTCCGCGCCTGGCCTTCCTGTGGGTCTGGCTGTTCAGCGAGAGGGTCACCGATGCCTTCGCCGGCAACTTCTGGTGGCCGCTCCTGGGGCTGATCTTCCTGCCGTGGACGGCCTTGGCCTACGTCGCCGCCTGGGCTCCGACCGGCGGTGTGTCCGGTATCGGCTGGGCGGTCATCGCCTTCGGCTTCATCCTCGACATCGCCAGCTACTCCAGCCGGGCGGCGCAGCAGCGCATCCAGCCTTCCGCTGCCTGAGGGCTGCGACCGGGTAGCGCCATCGGCCCTGTGATCTGAGTGGCGTCAGGCAGAGGCCGCGTCGAGCAGGGCAATGTCGTCGGCCGAGAGGTCGAGCGTCCCCATGGTGACGAGATCGGCGAACTGCTCGAGGTTGCGGGCACTCGCCAGTGGCGCAGCGAGCCCCGGCCGGGTGAGCAGCCACGCCAGCGCAACGGGCGCCATGTGGCAGTGATGAGCCGCGGCAACCTGCTCGAGGGCGGTGAGGACGCGGTCGCCCCGCTCGCCGATGTACGGCTCGGCGCCCTTGGCACGTGGACTGTCGATCGTGACACCGGGACGGTACTTGCCGGTGAGGAAGCCGCGTGCCAGGGAGTAGTAGGGCAGCGACGCGAGGCCGAACTCGACGACGATCGGCTCGATCTGCGTCTCGTACTCGGCCCGCTCCATCAGGTTGTAGTGATTCTGGACGGCGACATACGACGCCAGTCCGTTGGCGGCGGAGAAGGCGAGCGACTCGCGCAGGCGCTCTGCCGTGAAGTTCGATGAGGCGATGTGGCGAACCTTGCCGGCCTGAATGAGCTCGTCGAAGGCGCCGAGGGTGTCCTCGACCGGAGTCTCGGGGTCGTCCTGGTGGGCGTAGTAGAGGTCGATGTAGTCGGTGCGCAGGCGTGAGAGCGACCCGTCGACGGCCGTGCGGATCGTCTCAGGGGACAGGCCGCGGAGACCAGACATCTTGGCGACCTTGGTGGCGATGATCACGTCCGCGCGGTTGCCTCTCGCCGCCATCCAGTTCCCGATGATCGTCTCCGAATCGCCTCCGGTGTTGCCCGGCACCCACTCGGAGTAGACATCGGCGGTGTCGATGAAGTTGCCGCCCTGTGCTGCGTAGGCGTCCATGACGGCAGACGACTGGGCCTCGTCAGCGGTCCATCCGAACACGTTGCCACCGAGGCAGAGCGGCGAGACCTGCAGTCCGGTGCTGCCGAGGCTGCGAGTGGGGGCGAGGGCGGCGTGCTGGCCGGAAGTCATGCCCGCATTGTGCACGGCCGAGTCAGCCGATCGTCACGCGACTTCGACCGGATGGAAGACGAGATCGGTAATCGACCTACCCTCGAGCAGTGCACGACGTTCGTAACGCGTGACGGGTCGCCACGGCGGCCGGGGGACGACACCGCCGGTCCAGCCGGTGTGCTCGCCGAAGCAGGACTGGATCGCGTCGGCGTACTCGGCCCAGTCGGTAGCGATGTGCCAGAAGCCGTCGGAGCGCAGCCGGGAGTGGATGAGATCCAGGACATCAGGCTGAACGATCCGTCGCTTGTGGTGCCGGGCCTTCGGCCACGGGTCGGGGAAGTAGGTGCGCACGCCGTGCAGTGAGCCGGGGTCGATCATCCGGGTGAGCACGACAAGTGCATCGGCTTCCATCACCCGAACGTTCTCCAGGCTGGCGTCACCAAGGCTTGCGAGCAGGCCGCCGACTCCGGGGGTGTGCACATCGATCGCGAGGATGCCCGTGCTGGGATCTGTGGCAGCCATTGAGGCGGTCGCGAGGCCGTCGCCGAAGCCGATCTCCAGGACGACGGGTACGCCGACTCCCCACGTGGCCGCAAAGTCGATGGGGGTGTTGTCGACGGGGAGCAAGAACGGCGCCTGCTCCGTGAAGGCCCGCTCCTGGCGCTCGGTGATGCGTGTGCGGCGGGGCTTGTAGGTGCGGATGCCCGGCCGCAGGATTCCCGACGGCCCGTGCGCGCGCAGGTCAGCGCGTTCTGTCACGCATCGACCCGGAGGCGAAGGGGTGCATTGACGCGGTGGCGTCGGTCGGCCTCGATCGTCCATGCGGACTGGCGACCACGGGAGCGGAACTCCCATAGGCCGTCCTCGGACGGCCCCTCGGATACGAGCGCCGTGTCCTCGTCGATGCCGACGACGATGCCATCGTCGGTAACCAGCGGCTTGAGTGCGAAGTCGGGGATCATCCGGCTGTACTTGTCGAAGTGCGGGAGCACGCGAAGCTGGGGGACCACGCCGAGGCCGTCGGTGCCACCCTTCTTCGGGTGGCGGAAGTCGGGGACGTAGCCACCCATCGCCATGGCGCCCGCACTGCAGCCGGCGAGCGATGCGCCAGCGCGCCACTGCTCGACGATCGCAGACCAGATGGCCGTGCCGCGCAGTGTGCGAGTCAGGTACGAGGGATTCCCGCCGGACAGGTAGATCAGGCCGGCCCCCGCGACGGAGGCCACATGCAGGGGGTCGTCGGCATCCTCACGCGTGCGCACGTCGATGATCACCTGCTCGACACCGAGTCGCTCCGCAGCCTGTGCTCCGAGCTCGTGCCATCGCGCGAGTGATCGCTCGCCTTCCGGCGCTGCGGCCGTGGCCAGCTGCACGTATCGCTGCGGGCGGTCCTGGAGAAGCCAGCCTTCGACGTCCTGCATGACGGGCAGGTACTCGCCACTGCCCACGAGCGCCAGTCGTCCGGGCGTCGTCATCGCGACCGCGCGTGGGTGCTCATCGTCCGAGAGTAGACAACGGTCATGGTCGGCGCAGCCAGTGCCGGCGTGGCGGGAGCGGCGGCCCCGTTGCGATGCCGATGACGAGTGACACGACATGCATCAGGACGCCGACGGCGATGACGACGCCCACTCCCCAGTGGAGCAGCCAGCCGGATAGCGCCGTCGCGAGGGCGAAGGCCGTCATGCGCAGGCTGGCAGAGGTCGTGAACACCTGCGCCTGCACGCGCGAAGGCGATTCGCGGACGCGCACCTGGAACATTGCGGAGAACAGCGGCGGCTCCGTCGCCCCCATCGCGAATGCCGCGACGAGGAGCAGCCCGGCTGTCGGAGCCAGACCGACGGCTGCGAGGGCGATACCGGAGAGGATGGTGCTGACGATGATCGCGCGGTCGGGCCGCTTGACGGGCCGCCGCGTGAACCACGCTGCTGTCGTGATGCCGCCCACGGCGAACACGCCGAGGATCACGCCGGTGAAGCCGAGCGAACCGCCGATGCTCTGGGCGAGGATTGGCGCCGAGACGAAGATGGCCGCCTGGCCGGCGAACCCCACGGTGGTGATGATCGCCGTGCGGCGAAGACCGGCGCGACCGACGATCGCGCCCAGCCCTGCACGCAGGTCATGCCACAGGGAGACGGGGTGCGGGGTATCGCCCCGCACTGGCAGCGGGACGGTCCGCAGCAGCCCCATGGCCGCAACGAGCAGTACGACCGGCATCCACAGTGGTGCCGTGGCGGAGAAGAAGACCAGAGCAGTGGCGATGGGCGGTGCGATGACGGCCGCGACGCTGTAGGTGGCCGCGTCGGCCGAGTAGGCATGTGTCACGCGGTCGGCAGGGATCAGCTTCGGCAGCTGGGCGCTCCAGGCCCCCGTCAGTGCCGGATAGCCGAGTCCCGCGAAGACGGCGAGTGCGATGACCACGCCGATCGGCACATGGTCGAGTGCCAGCGCGATCGCAGCCAGGCCCGCGGCCATCGTCACCATCGCCAGGGTGAATCCGCGACGAGGGGAGCGAGCCCGGTCGATGATGGCCCCGACGACGGGTCCGCCGACTGCTGCCGAGGCCGTGAGCGACGCGACGATGTACGACGCGGTCGTCGCACTGCCAAGGGTGGCGATGGCAGCCACGAGGAGTGCTGGCCCTGCGGATTCCGTTGCTGATCGCGACAGGGTCGCGGTGCTGAGATACGCAGGTAGTGCGTTTCCCGGCTGGCTCACTCCGCCACGGTAGTGGTGGAGTCGGCCTCCTCGGGATGCTCGAGGTCCCAGAACTCGCAGAAGGCGGCGTAGGCGCGGGGCCCGTAGATCGTTGCCGGCCCGCCGTTCATCAGGAAGGTGACGCCGATCGCCTCGGCAGCCTCCTGCTTAGTGGCACCGGCCTTCACGGCGCCTCGGCTGTGCGAGGCGATGCAGCCGTCGCACTGCGCGATGACGCCGATCGCGACCGCGATCAGCTCCTTTGTACGGGTGTCGAGGGCCCCGGCGGCAAAGGCGGCGTGATGCAGCTCGCCGAAGCCCTTGTACACGTCTGGGATGGCGCGGCGCAGCTCGCGGCCCAGCGGGGCGAGGTCGTCGAGGACGGCTTTTCCGTGGGAGTGGGTCATGTTCGGCAGCATACCCCTGGGGGTAGGGGGGTATCCTGTCCGTATGAACATCGAGCCGACGGTCAGCCGCGACATCGTCATGCGCCTCAAGCGTGCCCGCGGGCAGCTCGACGGTGTCATCAACATGATCGAGGAGGAGCGCAGCTGCAGCGATGTCGTCACGCAGCTCGCGGCCGTCTCGAAGGCCCTCGACCGGGCCGGTTTCAAGATCGTCGCATCGGGCCTGCAGCAGTGCTGGGAGCACGGCGAGGACGCACCCATGACGCGCGAGGAACTCGAGAAGCTGTTCCTGTCACTCGCCTGACCACTCGGAATTACCCGCTGTCATGCGGGGGAGAAGGGAATGAACCGTGAGCACTCAGACGTTTGCTGTGTCAGGGATGACCTGCGGTCACTGCGTGAGCGCGGTTACCCAGGAGTTGAGCGCCGTCGCGGGAGTCGAGGACGTCACCATCGTGCTGGTGCCTGGTGAGGCGTCGACCGTCACCGTCGTCAGCGCTGAGCCGCTGGACCCCTCAGTTGTCCGCGCAGCGGTCGACGAGGCCGGATACGAACTGGTGGAGTAGCGCGCATGTCAGCAGAGGTCGACCTCCAGATCGAGGGAATGACCTGTGCTTCATGTGCCATGCGCATCGAGAAGAAGCTCAACCGCATGCCGGGGGTTCAGGCCACCGTCAACTATGCGACAGAGAAGGCGCATGTCGTTCTGCCTCCAGGCGTGAGCGTCGATGATGCGATCGCCGTCGTCGAGGCCACGGGCTACGGCGCGCATGCACCGAGAGCGGCCACGCCGGATGATGCCGGCCCCGATGGCGATCCCGAGTTCGCTGCGCTCCGGCAGCGGCTCATCGTCAGCACTGTCCTGACGATTCCCGTCGTCCTCATGGCGATGGTGCCGTTCTTCCAGTTCACCTACTGGCAGTGGGCGTCCCTGGCGCTGGCGGCGCCCGTTGTGGTGTGGGGTGCCGCGCCGTTCCATCGGGCCGCCTGGATCAATCTGCGTCACGGTGCGGCGACGATGGACACGCTCATCTCCCTTGGCGTGCTGGCGGCATTCCTGTGGTCGCTGTACGCATTGTTCTTCGGAGGTGCCGGCGCCCCGGGCATGACCATGGCCTTCCAGTTGATGCCGCAGGAAGCGGGCAGCCAACCGGAGATCTACCTCGAGGTCGCATCGGCGGTCACCGTGTTCATCCTGACCGGCCGGTATCTCGAGGCCCGCGCGAAGGTGCGCTCCGGTGAGGCGCTCAGGGCCCTGGCGGCGATGGGGGCGAAGGAGGTCTCCATCCTGCGCGACGGGGTTGAAGAGCGTCTTCCGATCGAGGACCTCGCTGTCGGCGACATCTTCGTCGTGCGGCCCGGCGAGAAGATCGCCACCGACGGCGTCGTCGTCGAGGGGGCATCAGCAGTCGACAACAGCCTCGTCACGGGCGAGACCGTCCCGGTCGAGGTTGGCGTCGGCGATGCCGTCATCGGTGCCACGGTCAACGCCGGGGGTCGCCTCCTGATCGAAGCACGGCAGGTGGGAACGAACACGCAGCTGGCACGTATCTCCCGCATGGTCGAGGCGGCACAGTCGGGCAAGGCGCCGGTGCAGCGCCTGGCCGATCGCGTATCGGCCGTCTTCGTGCCGATCGTCATCGTGCTGGCGCTGGCGACTCTCATCGGCTGGCTCCTCGCGGGGGCGGGGGCGCAGTCGGCATTCACCGCAGCCGTCGCCGTTCTCATCATCGCCTGCCCGTGCGCGCTCGGCCTCGCAACACCGACAGCACTGCTTGTCGGCACGGGCCGCGGAGCGCAGCTCGGCATCCTCATCAAGGGACCGCAGATCCTCGAGTCCACCCGGCAGGTCGACACGATCGTGCTCGACAAGACCGGCACCGTCACGACCGGTCACATGGCCCTGGTCGATGTCGTGGCCGCGCCGGGTGAGGATGCCGACGACGTGCTGCGGCTGGCCGCGGGCCTCGAGCACGCGTCTGAGCATCCGATCGCCCGTGCCGTCGTTGTCGGCGCACGGGAGCGACTCGGTGACCTGCCTGACGTTGAGTCATTCCTGTCCAGCGGTGGGCGCGGTGTGCAGGGTGTGGTCGACGGGCACGCTGTTCTCGCGGGTCGGCCGACCTGGCTGGCATCGGAGTGGTCCGTCCACGAGCCGGTCGACCTCACCATCATCCGCGAGATTCACGAGGCGGCTGGCCGATCCGTTGTCGCCGTCGCGATCGACGGTCGGTTCGCTGGCGTCGTCGTCGTGGCCGACGTGGTCAAGGCGGGGAGCGCAGCGGCCATCGCGGCATTTCGCGACCTCGGGCTCGCACCCGTTCTGCTGACCGGCGACAACGCCCGGGTCGCCCGGTCCGTCGCGCACGAGGTCGGCATCGACGATGTCATGGCAGATGTGCTCCCGGAGGACAAGGTCGAAGCGGTCCGGACCCTGCAGATGCAGGGGCGCACGGTCGCGATGGTGGGCGACGGAGTCAACGATGCGGCGGCACTGGCGCAGGCCGACCTGGGCATGGCCATGGGCACCGGCACCGATGTCGCCATCGAGGCGGCCGACATCACCCTCGTCCGGGGTGACCTCATCGCGGCGGCCGACGCAATCCGGTTGTCGCGTCGCACGCTCCGCACCATCAAGGGCAACCTGTTCTGGGCATTCGCCTACAACGTGGCGGCGATTCCGCTCGCGATGGCCGGGCTGCTGAATCCGCTCCTCGCGGGCGCCGCCATGGCGTTCTCTTCCGTATTCGTTGTCACGAACAGTCTGCGACTTCGACGCTTCCGGGGGCTTGGCACCGCCTGACGCCTGATTGCTGCATGATCGTGCCGTGCCTGCCTTCGATGTCGATGCGATCGACCTGTCCGCGCTGCGTGAGCGGCTCAGTGCCAAGTACCAGTACTTCGACGCTGACGTTATTCCCGCATGGGTTGCCGAGATGGACTTCCCGATGGCGGCGCCGATCGCTGAGGCGCTGCATGCGGCGATCGACCGGTCCGACACCGGGTACCGATCCGCTGTGGGCCTCGCCGATGCCCTGGCGGACTTCGCGCGCGAGCGATGGTCGTGGGAGATCCCGACCGAGCGCATCACTCCGATTCCCGACGTCCTCACCGGTGTGGCACAGGCACTGGCCATGTTCACCGAGCCGGGAGACGGCGTCGTCGTCAACACCCCGGTGTACGCGCCCTTCTTCTCGACGGTGCGCGACATTGCTCGTCGGGTGCTGGTCGACGTCCCGATGGCGCGTTCCCAGGAGGGCGCCTACGACTGGGACCTCGATGGGCTCGAGGCCGCGTTCGCCCGTCCCGACGTGACGGCGTTCCTGATGTCCAATCCGCACAACCCCACCGGCTCGGTCCCGAGCCGGCAGAGCCTCGCTGTCATTGCCGAGCTCTCGGCCAGGTATGGCGTCACCGTCATCTCGGACGAGATCCACGGACCGCTTGCGCTGCCGGGCCAGCGGCATGTGCCGTTCATGTCGGTTGCCGACGACGATGCGGATGCCGTGATCCTCGTCTCGGCATCCAAGGCGTGGAATCTGCCAGGGCTCAAGTGCGCCCAGCTGGTCGGAACCGCGCGAACGGCCGAGACGATCAGGCGCCGGCTGCCCTTGGAGGTCACGTACGGCACGGGGCACCTGGGGGCGATCGCCGCCGTCGTCGCCTATCGCGAGGGCGGTCCGTGGCTGGGCGATGTGGTCGACATCCTGGATGGCAACCGCCGCCTGCTGGCCGACCTTCTGGCCGAGTACCTGCCGCTCGCGGGATTCGTCCCGCCGCAGGCGTCCTACCTGGCCTGGGTCGACTTCCGGGCCTACGGGCTGGGCGATGACCCGGCAGCGGCCTTCCTCGAGCGCGGTCGAGTGGCGCTCAGCTCGGGGCCGACATACGGCGCTGGCGGAGAGGGCTATGCGCGACTGAATTTCGCCACGTCACCGGCGATCCTCACCGAGATTGTCCGGCGGCTGGCCGGCGTGTTCCAATAAGTGCGTGATGAAACGGGGCGTGATCACGGCAGTTGCCGGCTGTGTGGCGGTGCTGATGACGGTGTTCGTTCCCGTCTCCGCCCAGGCGGCCCCGGCGCGCGACCGCTACGCCGTCGGTGACTCCGTGATGCTCGGTGCCCGCAATGACCTGCAGAAGTCAGGATTCGGCGTTGACGCGACCGAGAGCCGCCAGGCCTACAAGGGGCCTTCCCTCCTGCGTAAGCGTGGTGGACGGCTGCCGATGAACGTGGTGGTCCACCTCGGCACCAACGGCACCTACCCGCTGGCAACCTGCAAGGCGCTGGTCAAGGCTGCGGGTCCGGACCGTCGGGTCTTCCTCGTGACCGTGCACGTCAAGCGGTCGTGGGAGAAGGCGAACAACGCCGTGATCCGGCAGTGCGATGCGGCCTTCGCGGCTGACCGGGTCCATGTCATCGACTGGGACAAGGCGGCCTCAGTGCACCCGAAGTGGCTGTACGCCGACGGCATTCACCTGCGTCCGGCCGGCAGCGCGGGCTTCGCCGCCCTCCTGGACGACGCCGTCACCGGTGCGGTTGCCGACGCGCGGGCCGCGGCCCTGGCGAGCGCCGCCGGCACGGGAAAGGCCGGCCTGCAGCCATGACGGTCCGCCTGTGGACTTGGTCACACGTCAGCACTTGCATGGCGATTGTGGTCGGCCATAGCGTGGTTGCTGAGGCATCCTGTGCCCCATCCCCGTCGCGCCAGTCTTGGTGTGGCGGATCCTTCGATCCCACTGGAGCGATTCGATGACTGTTCCCGGCCTGGAGAATCCCCCGACCAAGAACATGAAGCTCGTTGAGTGGGTCAAGGAGGTAGCCGCGCTCACCAAGCCCGATGAGGTCGTGTGGGCTGACGGCTCCGAGGCCGAGTGGCAGCGGCTGACCGCCCAGATGGTCGAGTCGGGGATGTTCATCCGGCTCAACCCCGAGATCCGCCCGAACTCGTTCCTGGCTCGCTCCGATCCGAGCGATGTCGCCCGTGTCGAGGATCGCACCTTCATCTGCTCGGAGCGCGAGACCGATGCGGGCCCGACCAACAACTGGGCCGACCCGGCGCAGATGCGCGGCATCCTTCGCGAGAAGTTCGACGGCTCCATGCGCGGGCGCACCATGTACGTCGTCCCCTTCTCGATGGGCCCCCTCGGCTCACGGATCTCGCAGCTCGGTGTCGAGATCACCGACTCGCCCTACGTTGTCGTCAACATGCGCATCATGACCAGGATGGGCCAGGCGGCGCTTGACCAGATCGGTGAGTCCGGCGAGTTCGTGCCGGCCCTGCACTCGGTCGGCTACCCGCTCGTCGATGCGTCGGGAGCCGCGCGCCCGGACGTGCTGTGGCCCTGCAACGAGGACAAGTACATCGTCCATTTCCCGGAGACCCGCGAGATCTGGTCGTACGGCTCGGGCTACGGCGGCAACGCCCTGCTGGGCAAGAAGTGCTTCGCCCTGCGAATTGCCTCCGCGATGGCTCGCGACGAGGGCTGGATGGCCGAGCACATGCTCATCCTCAAGCTCACCTCGCCGACGGGGGATTCCCGCTACATCTCCGCGGCATTCCCGTCCGCCTGCGGAAAGACCAACCTCGCCATGCTCGAGCCCACCGTGCCGGGCTGGACGGTCGAGACCGTCGGCGACGACATCGCCTGGATGCGCTTCGGCGACGACGGCCGGCTGTACGCGATCAACCCGGAGGCCGGCTTCTTCGGGGTGGCTCCCGGCACCGGCATGAAGACCAATGCGAACGCGGTCCGTGCGCTGTACGCCAACTGCATCTACACCAACGTGGCACTCACCGACGACGGTGACATCTGGTGGGAGGGGCTCACCGACGACGCGCCGGCCCACCTGATCGACTGGAAGGGTCGCGACTGGACGCCGGAGTCCCCGGAACCGTCCAGCCATCCGAACGCGCGCTTCACGGCGCCGGCCGGCCAGTGCCCCTCGATCGCGCCGAACTGGGAGGACCCGGCCGGCGTGCCGATCGAGGCCATCCTGTTCGGCGGACGTCGCGCGACCAACGTGCCGCTGGTCGCGGAGTCCTTCGACTGGGCCCACGGCGTCTTCATGGGTGCCACGGTCTCCAGCGAGATGACGGCGGCTGCGGTGGGCGGCGTTGGCCAGCTGCGGCGTGACCCGTTCGCGATGCTGCCCTTCTGCGGCTACAACATGGCCGACTACTGGGGTCACTGGCTGAAGATCGGCACCATGACCGACGCATCCAAGCTTCCGCGGATCTACGCCGTGAACTGGTTCCGCAAGGATGGCGACGGCGATTTCATCTGGCCCGGGTACGGCGAGAACTCGCGCGTCCTGGAGTGGGTTGTGCGTCGGCTCGAGGGTGAAGCCGGTGCCGTGGACACGCCGATCGGGCGGGTCCCTGAAGCCGGTGCGCTGGTGCTCGACGGACTTGACCTCAGTGCCGACAAGCTCGCAGAGCTGTTCGCCATCGATCCGGTCACCTGGCTGGCGGAGTCCGACCTCACGGAGGAGTACTTCGACCAGTTCGGCGACCGCGTTCCGGCAGAGCTGCGGGGTCAGCTTGCGGCTCTGCGCGGACGGCTCGGCAACGCCTAGCCGCCTCGCCCTCAGCTGAGCGTGGCGACGAGCACGGCCTTGATGGTGTGCATCCGGTTCTCGGCCTGGTCGAAGACGATGCTGGCAGGGGACTCGAACACCTCGTCGGTGACCTCGACCCCGTCGGTGAGGCCGTACTCGGCTGCGACCTTGCGGCCCACCGCGGTCTGCTGATCGTGGTAGGCCGGCAGGCAGTGC
>CAJAKT010000031.1 GCA_903940375.1 uncultured bacterium
CCATCAAGGGGCGTGCATCGCGGTCCGAGTTCTGGAAGTTCGTCATCTTCGTGGCCATCGTGACCATCGTCTTGTATCTGCCTCTCATCGCAACAGGGGGATCCACAGGTGATGCGGGGAGTGGACTCTCCACCCTGGTCACGGTCTCGCTCCTTGCGGGCGGCATCTTCACGTTGCTGACCCTGCTGCCTTACCTGTCGGTGCTGGTGCGACGGCTGCATGACACGAATCGCTCCGGCTGGTGGTACTGGATCGCCTTGGTCCCGTTCGTGGGCGGCGTGATCCTGCTGGTCCTCTTGGCTCTCCCGACCACGCCGGGGGACAACCGGTTCGGTCCGGCGAGCTAGAGGGCTCTAGGTGCTGACATCGAAAGCCGATGTCACTTCACGTAAGTACGCCCGGAGGGACTCGAACCCCCAACCGACAGGGTAGAAACCTGTTGCTCTATCCATTGAGCTACGGGCGCGCTGCACACGCATGTCCGTGCGCGTGCGGGGCAATCATCCCAGATGCGGTGCTCAGGCGCCGCGAGCCTCCCACTCGTCGATGTGAGCCGCGGCGTCAGTGATCGTGGTGGAGTCGCCGTGGCCGGTATGCACGACGGTCTCGGGCGGCAGGCCGAGCAGCCCGCTCCGGATGGATGCCGTCAGCGTGGGGAAGTCGCTGAACGACCGGCCGGTGGCCCCTGGTCCACCGGCGAAGAGAGTGTCGCCGCTGAACACGACGCCGAGGTCGGGCACGTAGAGGCAGCAGCATCCCGGTGCATGCCCGGGCGTGTGGATGACGTGGACATCGACGCCGCCGACGGTGATGACCTGACCGTCTGCGAGGTCACCGCCCGGGTGAACATCGGGATGGGTGAGCGACCACAGTTCCGCATCGTCTGGATGCAGCAGGACCGGTGCACCCGTGGCGGCTGACAGCTCGGGAGCCACGCGCACGTGATCGTCGTGGGCATGCGTGCAGACGATCGCGACCACACGCCGTCCGTCAACAAGCTCGAGGATCGCATCGACGTCATGCGGGGCGTCGATGACGATGCACTCCTCGTCGTCGCCGACGATCCAGACGTTGTTGTCGACATCGAACGTCTCGCCGTCGAGGGAGAACGTGCCCGATGTGACGGTGTGGTCGATCCGAGCCGCGGTCACAGGATCACGACGGAGCGCAGCACATCGCCCTCATGCATCTTCGTGAAGGCGTCCTCGACCGAGTCGAGGGCGATCTCCTCGGAGACGAATCGCTCGAGCGGCAGGCGTCCTTGCAGGTACAGGTCGATGAGCATCGGAAAGTCGCGGCTCGGCAGGCAGTCGCCGTACCAGCTCGACTTCAGGGAGCCGCCGCGGCCGAACACGTCGAGCAGCGGGAGCTCGATGGTCATGTCGGGCGTCGGGACGCCGACGAGGACGACGGTGCCTGCAAGGTCGCGGGCGTAGAACGCCTGCTTCCATGTCTCCGGAGTGCCAACAGCATCGATCACGACGTCGGCGCCGTTGCCGCCGGTGAGGGCCTGGATCGACTCGACGACATCGGCCTCTCGCGCGTTGATCGTGTCGGTTGCGCCGAACTCCCGGGCGCTGGCGAGCTTGCGATCGTCGATGTCGACGGCGATGATCCGCGTCGCTCCGGCAAGGCGTGCTCCGGCAATCGCAGCTGCCCCGACGCCACCACAGCCGATGACGGCAACGGAGTCGCCGCGCCCGACACCGCCGGTGTTGATCGCCGCGCCGAGACCGGCCATCACACCGCAGCCGAGGAGCCCGGCGACGGCGGGTGATGCTGCGGGATCGACCTTCGTGCACTGGCCGGCATGCACGAGGGTCTTCTCGGCGAAGGCACCGATGCCGAGAGCGGGGGAGAGCTCGGTGCCGTCCTCGAGGGTCATGCGCTGCGAGGCGTTGTGCG
>CAJAKT010000032.1 GCA_903940375.1 uncultured bacterium
CACGGTGGGCGGCATGGCGAAGGGTGCGGGCATGCTCGCTCCGGCCCTGGCGACGATGCTCGTCGTCATCACCACCGATGCCGTCGTGAACCAGGACCAGGCCAGTCAGGCATTGCGCGAGGGCACGGGGCTGACATTCGATCGCATCGACTCCGATGGGTGCATGAGCACCAACGACACCGTGCTGCTGCTCGCCAGCGGCGCCTCGGGTGTCACAGCCGATCCGGTCGTGTTCGTCGATGCCGTGACGCAGGTATGCGCCCAGCTGGCGCGGCAGCTGATCGCGGACGCCGAGGGGGCGTCGAAGGACATCGAGATCAGCGTCGACGGGGCGGTTGATGTCGCTGAGGCACTGTCGGTGGCTCGCGCGATCTCCCGGAGCAACCTGCTGAAGTGCGCGATCCACGGTGAAGACCCGAACTGGGGTCGCGTCCTCTCGGCGATCGGCACGACCGATGCGACATTCGAATCGGATGCAGTGAACGTTGCGATCAATGGCGTGTGGGTCTGCCGAGGCGGCGGGATCGGTGAGTCGCGCGACGGTGTCGACATGTCCGCGCGTCTCGTGCGCATCGACGTGAACCTCAACGCCGGCCGTGCGCACGCGACCCTGTGGACCAACGACCTGACCGCCGACTACGTGCACGAGAACTCCGCGTACGCCACCTGAGGATGGACGAGATGACCGATCTGACGAACGCATCGGCCAAGGCCGCCGTCCTCACGGAGGCGCTGCCGTGGCTCGAGCGACTGCACGGTGCGACCGTCGTCGTGAAGTACGGCGGCAATGCGATGACCGACGATGCACTCAAGGCCGGATTCGCCGAGGACATCGTCTTCCTGCGCCTGGCCGGACTGCGTCCGGTGGTCGTTCACGGCGGAGGGCCGCAGATCAGCTCGATGCTCGCCCGGCTGGGCATCGAGTCCGAGTTCAAGGGCGGCCTGCGCGTCACGACCCCCGAGGTGATGGGGGTTGTCGGCATGGTCCTCGTCGGCGAGGTGCAGCGTGAGCTCGTGGGCCTCATCAACGAGCACGGCTCCTACGCCGTTGGTCTCTCTGGCGAGGATGCTCACCTGTTCACGGCCGAGCGTCGCGGTGCCACGATCGACGGGCAGCTGGTTGATATCGGTCAAGTTGGCGATGTCGTGGATGTCAGTCCGGGTTTCGTGACGCAGTTGCTGGACGACGGGTTCATCCCCGTGGTGTCGACCGTGGCACGCGGTACCGATGGCACGTCATACAACGTCAACGCGGACACCGCCGCTGCGGCACTGGCGATCGCACTTGGCGCCGAGAAGCTCGTCGTGCTCACGGATGTCGACGGCCTCTACGCGAACTGGCCCGATCCCGACTCCGTCATCCGCACGATCACAGCCGACGAGCTCGGCCCGATGCTTCCGTCCTTGGAGAGCGGCATGGTGCCGAAGATGGAGGCCTGCCTGCGGGCGGTCGAGGGCGGCGTTCCGCGAGCCCATGTCATCGACGGTCGGGTGGCGCACTGCGTGCTGCTGGAGGTCTTCACCGACACGGGCATCGGGACGATGGTGCTGCCGGCAGCAGCGTCATGACGTGGGAGTCGCGCTGGCAGGGCGCGCTCATGGACAACTACGGCACGCCGCCGCTGATGCTGGTCCGCGGTGAGGGCGCTCGTGTCTGGGACGCCGATGGTGTCGAGTACATCGACCTGCTGGCCGGTATCGCGGTGAATGCCCTGGGCCACGCCGACCCACGCCTCATCGCAGCCGTCACCGCGCAGCTGTCGACCCTCGGACACACCAGCAATCTGGCCGCCACGGAGCCGGCCATTGCGTTGGCTGAACGCCTCATCTCGCTGCTTGGCTCGCCGGACGCGCGGGTCTTCTTCTGCAACTCGGGTGCGGAGGCCAACGAGGCGGCCTTCAAGCTCGCCCGGCTGACGGGGCGCACCGGAATGGTGGTGGCGCGCAACGGCTTCCACGGCCGCACCATGGGATCACTGTCCCTCACCGCGCAGCCCGCCAAGCAGGATCCGTTCCGGCCCCTGCCGGGTGATGTCACGGTCGTGGCATACGGCGATGTCTCGGAGCTGCGCGCTGCGGTGAGCCAGGAGACCGCGGCGATCGTGCTGGAGCCCATCCAGGGGGAGGG
>CAJAKT010000033.1 GCA_903940375.1 uncultured bacterium
AGACCCGGCGCACCCTCGGTACCACCGATGGTCAGGACGACATCCGGGCCTGGTTCTATCCCGCTGCCCTCGCGCGCGGCTACGACCTGCCGACCGTCGAGCGGGTGTGGGATGTGCTGCGGGCCTTCGCATCCTTCGGCTTCTGCAAGGCGCATGCGGCGGCGTTCGCGTTGCCCACCTACCAGTCGGCCTGGCTCAAGGCCCATCACCCGGCGGCGTTCTATGCCGGCATCCTCACCCACGACCCGGGTATGTATCCCAAGCGGCTGATCCTCGACGACGCCCGTAACCGCGATGTCGCAGTGCTCGGCCTGGACATCAATGCATCGGCTGATGTGTACCGCGTCGAGTGCGAGCCGCAGGGGCGTGAGGGCATCCGGGTGCCGCTCACCGATGTCAAGGGCATCAGCACCGACGAGGTCGCCGGCATCATCGCCGGTCAGCCGTTCGACTCGCTGCCCGATGCCTGGCACCGCGCGGGCATGTCCCGGCCGACCGCGGAGCGCATCGTCGTCGCGGGCGGGTTCGATGCGCTGTACAGCCTCGACATCCCGCCGGCGATGCGCCGGCGTGGCCGACTGACCCGTCGCGACCTGCTGCTGCAGATCGCCGATCTCAGCCGCGCCGCGCGCGGCCCGCGTGACTGCGTCGCGCAACTGTCCTTCGAGCTCGGCGACGGCCAGGTCGGGGCCTCCGGCCTGCCGGAGATGACGTCAGCGGAGCGGGTCGGCGCTGAGCTCGAGGTGCTGGGCATGGATGTCAGTCACCATGTCGTCGACTTCTACGCACCGATGCTCGATGCTCTCGCGGCCGACGGAATGGCGGTGGCACGTTCGTCGAACCTGCTTAAGCAGCGCTCGCACAGTGAGGTGTTCGTGGCGGGGGTGAAGGTCGCTACGCAGACTCCGCCGGTACGCAGTGGCCGTCGGGTCATCTTCCTGACACTCGATGACTCGACCGGTCCGGTTGACGCCACCTTCTTCGACGATGCGCAGGGGCCGTTCGCCGGCACGGTGTTCGCGTCCTGGCTGCTGCTCGTGCGTGGTGAGATCCGCCGGACCGGACCGCGCGGAGTGTCGATCCGGGCCACCGGCTGCTGGGAGCTCGGCGAGGTGCGCCGGGCCTGGCTGGCCGATGGCGTGGTGGGGGTGAGCGCGCTGGTGAACGCGGGACGTGCGGGTGAGGGCAGTGACGACCAGGCTGCCGAGCCGGTGCGACGTCGGGTGCTCGTGCACGCCAGTGGCTTCCGGCAGTCCCCGTACGCCGATATCAAGCCGGCGGGGACGGACGGCGCACGTCCACCGGCGAAGCTGTGGCACTCGAGTCCGGGCAGCAGCGGGTGGTAAGTGAGCGAGTGGCAGCGGTAGAGCACATGGCAGGTAGGAGGATGAGGGCATGAGCCGAAGTCAGGTGCGACGGCCCACCGGCCGCATCGGGTTCGGCGTCGACGATGCCGACTGCACGATCCTGCATGTCGACATGGATGCCTTCTACGCATCCGTGTCCCTGCGCACCCGGCCCGAACTGCACGGCACCCCCGTCATCGTCGGCGGCGGTGGACGCAGTGTCGTGCTGTCCGCCACCTACGAGGCACGTGCGCTCGGCATCCACTCGGCGATGCCGATGTCGCGTGCGCGTCGGATCGCCCCGCAGGCGGTCTTCATCGAGCCCGACCATCGCGCCTATGCGCAGGTCAGTCGCGGGGTGATGGCCCTGTTCGCCTCGATCACGCCGCTCGTCGAGCCACTCAGCCTCGACGAGGCCTTCCTCGATGTGTCCGGTGCCCTGCGAAGACTCGGCAGCCCGACGGCGATCGCCGAGCTGATCCGGGCCCGCGTACAGGACGAGCAGCTGATCACCTGCTCGGTCGGCGTCGCCACTACGAAGTTCGTCGCCAAGCTCGCCTCCACCCGCTCGAAGCCCGACGGGCTGCTCGTCGTGCCGGCCGATCGCGTCATCGACTTCCTGCATCCGCTGCCCGTGGGCGCGCTGTGGGGAGTGGGGGAGAAGACCGAGGCGCAGCTCACCCGGCTGGGGCTGCGCACCGTCGGCGATATCGCGAACACCCCACTGGCGACCCTGACTCGCGCCCTTGGCCAGGCCAGCGGGACGCACCTGCATGAGCTGTCGTGGGGCCGCGACCCCCGGTCGGTCAACCCGCACGAACCGGAGAAGAGCGTCAGCAACGAGGAGACGTTCGAGCATGACATCGATGATCCGGCGATCATCCACGCGCATCTGCTGGCCCTCGCGGACAAGGTCGCCGGTCGGCTGCGGGCGGCCGGCTATGTCGGTCGCACCGTGTCGCTCAAGGTGCGTTTCGCCGATTTCAGCACCATCACCCGCTCGCGGACCCTGCCGCGGCCGACCGACGTCGGGATGGAGGTCTACGACACCGTCCGCGCGCTCTACGAGGCCCTCGGGCTGCAGCGGGTCCGCATCCGCCTCGTGGGAGTGCGGATGGAGGGCCTCGTCGAGGCGCACGACGCACCCCACCAGCTGCTCCTCGGCGAGCCGGAGCACGGGCGCCGGGAGGCCGAGGTCGCGGTCGACACCCTGCGGGCTCGGTACGGATCCGATGCGGTCCGGCCGGCCCGCCTGGTCAACCCGGATCGGCGGGAGCAATGACCGCGCCACGCGGCAATCCGGGGTACGGGTTTCCCTTTGCGGGGATCATGCCTATTCTTGGAACGATCCCGCACGGGCGGGTTCGGCGAAAGGGGGTTCCTCATGCCGCTCTCTGAGCATGAGCAGCGTCTGCTCGAGCAGATGGAGAAGGCCCTCTACGCCGAGGATCCCAAGTTCGCCACCAGCCTGCGCTCGGCACCCGGTGCCCGGGCAGCCCGTGGTCGCGCCGCACTCGGGGTGCTCGCCATCTTCGCCGGTCTGGGGCTGCTGCTCGCCGGTGTCGCCACCACGATCATCGCCCTGGGTGTCCTGGGCTTCGTCGTCATGCTGGTCGGTTCGGTGATCGTCTACTCGGCCTTCGGGGCCAAGCCGGCGGCTGAGGCCGCCACTCCCGAGACCCCGTCGTCGTCCCAGGGCTCGGCCAAGGCGCCCGGCTTCATGGACCGGATGGAAGACCGCTGGCGTCGTCGCTCGGAGGACGGCCAGCAGTAGGCCGCAACCCGGGTCTGCCAGCGAACCCGGGCCCGTAGTTCCCTCGCCACCATGCGCACGTCCGTGCGAATCGCCCCCGAGCGCTCGGCTGAGCCGGTGCCGTGGCTGGCGGCGTACCGCACCTGCTCCACCTCCCGTCGCAGTCGGCGCACAGCCGCTGCTGCGGGCTCATTCATTCCGCGCGACAGTCGCTCGGCCGCCTGTCGCGGGGTGCTGGCCATCGACCATGGCTGACCGAGGTCGATAGCGAGATCGCCGATCTCCTCCCACGCGCCGGCGGCCACTGTCGCGGAATCGTGGGCATGCAGTCGGCGATGCCTTCGGGTCAGTCGCCGGACCATCGGGATGGCGAGCAGGATCAGGCCAAGTGCCGCCAGCGCCACCGCGATCGCGCCGACGGGCAGGGTCGGACCGGTCGGCTGATCAGTGACCCCGGCATCGAAGCCCTCGGTGTCGAGTACACCGCGGGACGGTTCACCGCTCGTCGTCGGTTCCGATCCCGATGTCCGTGCGTACGTGGGGGTGAGCACCGTCCCACCCGAACGAGGGGTGGGCTCGAACCGCACCCACCCGACCCCGTCGAACCACAGTTCCGGCCAGGCGTGCGCGTCACGGACGGTCACACGCCAGGTGTCGCCGGCATCCCGGGCGCCCTGGGTGAAGCCGACCACGACACGCGATGGGATCCCCAGCGTCCGGGCCATCGTCGCCATTGCCCCAGCGAACTGCTCGCAGTAGCCAATCCGATCGGTCAGGAACTCGGCGATGTAGTCGGCGCCCGCGCCACTGCGCACCGATGTGCTGTAGGTGAAGCCGCCGTCGTTGGTGAACCAGCGCTGCAGGGCAACGGCCTTCTCGTATGGGCTCCTCGCCGTCGCCGTCACCTGCGCAGCCACGCTGCCGATCTCTGGTGAGATGCCCCCGGGCAGGCTCAGCTGCGGCCACAGTCCGCCGGCCGGCGCCGGGGCATCCCGCAACTGGCCGGACTCAATGCCCGCGTCGAGTGCGGCGACGCGGTAGGACACCCCTTTTGCCGGCGTCTGCTGTGAGAACGCGATGCCGGTATCGGGATCCATCCGCCAGTCCGTGCCGAGGCCGGACAGGTCGTCGACGCTGGCGACCGGGAAGGGCATCGGCAGGTAGGTGTTCGCGAGGTTCGTCACGGTGATGTCGTAGAAGACGGCGGCATCGGCCGCGTCGCTGGCCGCGACATCACCCACCGGCCCGGGCAGGGGCACTCCGCCATCCCGGCCCGTGCCGAGCCCGGTGCGCGCCTGCCACGTGGTGCCGTCGAAGTCCTCGAGCACGCTGATTCGCAGGTAGGACGGCTCCGTCGCCGTTGTGCGGTAGCTCAGCACCTCGGTGTCGCTGGCCTGCAGCAGGTCGCGGCGCATGGAGACCAGCGGGTCGAGGATGACCGGGCCGCCAGCTTCGGATGGGCCGCTGCCCACCCCGGTCGCCGAGTGCCAGACCGGCACGGCGCGCCCGGGCAGCATGATCGCCAGCAATCCGGCCGCGACGATCACCACTGCTCCCGTTCGCCGTGCCCGGGCGGACAGACCGCTCAGTGACGTGGTCGCGGCCGGCCCGCCCCAGCGGCGCACCTGGTCACGCTGGTCCGCCGCGAGGATGAGCAGCCACCCGACGGCCGGCAGGGGGAAGGCCCACCACGGTGTCCCCGCCGCGAGCATCAGTGCGGGGGAGAGATACAGCGCCAGCAGCGGCAGACCGGCCAGCACCGGTGCGCGGACGGAGACGAACAGGGTGTCGGTGGCCAGGGCCACCAGGCCGACGCCGCCGACGGCGAGCAGGATCAGGCCGGGGTAGGGCGTGACCGGCGCAGCGAATGTCTGTGCGTCCTGCAGACCCTGCTTCAGCAGTCCCCGCAGGACATCCCAGGCCGGTGTTGTGGGGACGATGCGTGCCCACGCCTGCGGTGCGGCGTACATCGTCGTCACCGTCAGCAGGAGGCCCAGAGCCTGCGCCAGCGGCACGAACGGGATGGGCATCCCGAGGCCGCGGGTGACGGCACCGATCAGGGCGATCACGGCGATCATGATCATCGTGGGTGCCAGCCAGGTCAGATTCTTGAACAGCGGGATCAGGCACAAAGCTGAGAGCAGGACGGCCAGGGCGCCCACAGCGGTGTCCGATGTGCGTGCGCGCTCGCGCACGAGCTGCCAGCCGCTCAACGCGGCACTCCGGCCGACATCGCGATCCGACTCCAGGCCTCGGCGACGGACGTTCCGCGGTGCCAGCATGACACTCGCCAGCCCTGGGATCGCAGGTGTGCCTCGGGCCCGGGATCGAGTAGCAGGCAGCCGGCGAATCCGAGCACGGGGCGGCCCATCACCTGGGCATCCTCGCTGGACAGCCGGCCGAGCACGGCGACCACGGCCGCCGTTCCGTCGCTGTCGAGTCCGAGTTCCGGCACCATCGCAGCGTCGATCGGACGAATATCCGCAAAGGCCTGCATGAGGTGGTCGATGGCGGCACTCGATGGCTGCTGTGCCTGCACGAGGACGCGGCCGCTGGTTGTCAGGACGATTACTCGCCAGCCCTGCCGGAGGAAGTGCATGGCAACACTGGCCGCTGCCGTGACAGCCCACTCGAAGGTCGACGACGTCCCGACGCCGTGGTGTGCGCTGATGCGGTCGTCGAGCACGATGGTGATGGCGGCATGCCATGCCTGCTCCTCCCGGCGAACCATCAGTTCGCCGAGGCGAGCAGTGGCGCGCCAGTGGATATGCCGGATGTCGTCGCCGGGTCGGTGCTCGCGTGGCAGCAGATCGTCATCACCGCGTGCGGCCAGCGCCCGGAACATCGTGTCGTTGTGACCGCCCGGTGTCATGGTCGCGCCGCCGCTGCCCAGCGAGACGATCTCAGGTACCACCATGACCCCGCTTGTCGATGCGAACGACCGGGTGACCGTTGCCATGCCGAAGGGGTCGGTGATGACGACCGACAGCGGGCCGATTCGTGCCCGCCCCCGCTCGAACCCCGTGACGGAGTAGCGCTGGGAGCGTTGGGCGCCGGACGGAATGCGGTCGAGCAGGAGGTGGGCGGGGGACCCGAGGGTGGCCGGCACCGTGTCCTCGAGCAGGAGCAGACCGGTGGTGAACCGTGATCCGTTCTCGACGATGAGCTCGACATCGGCGACGCCGCCGACCGTGATGCGCGTCGGGCTGACCTCGCGCCTGCTGCCGAGGGCAAACCGTGAGCGGCGGACCGTGATGGCACCGATTGCGGGCAGCAGGATGAGGAACAGGGCGACGGCGGTGACCGCCGGCTCGTCGAGCAGCCAGCCCGCGCCCGTCCCCGCGACGCCGGCAGCGACGAGGGTCCGGCCACGTCCCGTGAGGGTGCGCATCCGGACTACGACACCGGGACCCGGGCCACGACGTCGGTCACGACGGCCGTGGCGCTGCGTCGGTCGAGGTGGGCCTCGGTCGACAGCAGCACCCGGTGGGCCAGCACGGCGGGGACGAGTGACTGAACGTCGTCGGGAAGGACGTGGTCACGACCCTTCAGCAGGCTGAGTGCCTTGGCGGCCTGAAGCAGGTGGACGCTGGACCGTGGTGACGCGCCGAGTCGGAGAAGCGGCTCGCGCCGCGTGGCCGACACGATGTCGACGATGTAGCGCTTGACGTTCTCGGAGGCGTGGATGGATCGGGTGGCGAGCTGCAGGCGTCGCAGCGTGGGTGCATCGGTCACGGGCAGGAGATCGTCAAGCGGATCGTGGTTCTCGTGAGAGTCGAGCATCGCGACCTCGGCAGCTCGATCCGGATAGCCGAGGCTGACCTGCATCAGGAATCGGTCGCGCTGGGCCTCGGGAAGCGGGTACGTGCCTTCCATCTCGACCGGATTCTGCGTCGCGATGACCATGAACGGCTGCGGCAGCGGGTACGTGCGCCCGTCGACCGTGACCTGTCGCTCCTCCATCGCCTCGAGCATGGCCGACTGGGTCTTCGGCGACGCTCGGTTGATCTCATCGCCGAGCACGATGCTGGCGAACACCGCGCCGGGCCGGAACTCGAATGTGCTCGTGCGCTGGTCGAACACGCTCACCCCGGTCACATCGCCCGGCAGCAGGTCTGGCGTGAACTGGATGCGGTGCATCGTGCAGTCGATACTCCGGGCGAGTGCCTTGGCGAGCAGCGTCTTGCCGACGCCCGGCACGTCCTGGATCAGCAGGTGGCCCTCGGCAAGCAGGGTCACGAGCGCGAGTCGGATGGCATCTGGCTTGCCGGAGATGACGCGCTCCATGCTGGCCGCGATATCCGCCACGACGACGCGTGCCTCGTCAAGGGATGCGGAACGGGAGCTCCCTGCGGCTGTGGCCTCAGCTCCCTGGGCAGTGGTCACACGCCATTGTCACCCCAAGGAGCCGTCGCGTCACGTGAAGGGGCAGGATGCGGTCATGAGCGACCATGTACCCACCGTTATCCCCGCCCAGCTCGGCCGGTTCTTCGAGGACTTCGAGGTCGGCACGGTCTACCAGCATCCTTTCGGCCGGACGATCTCCGAGGCCGACTCGACATGGTTCACGCTGCTGACCTGCAACACCAACCAGAATCACTTCAACGCCCACCTGGCGCAGTCGAACCCGATCACCGGTGGACGCATCATCGTCAACTCCGGCCTGACCGTGGCGCTGGTGCTCGGTCTCTCTGTGATCGACATGAGCCAGAACGCGGTGGCGAACCTCGGCTGGACGGACATCAAGCTGACGCACCCCGTCTACATCGGCGACACCATCTACGCGGAGAGCATCTGCCTCGACCGGCGCGAGAGCTCATCACGCCCGGAGATGGGCATCATCCGGATGAAGACGCGCGGCCTGAACCAGGACGGCGACGAGATCGTGTCGTGGTTCCGCTCCGTGATGGTCCCCAAGCGCACGAGCGGGATCGGCCAGGACTACTTCCCGGTTGCGAAGACCGGTCCGCTCGCGATGCCGGAGAGCTGACGGCTCCGCCGGGCCATCCTGCATGATGTGTGCATGACCACGGAGGACTGGAGCCAGCGCGAGGTCGTCCTGATCACGCGCCCGGCGCCGGTTGGCCCGCCGAACCCGCTCGATGCCCTGCGCGATGTCTTCAGCAGCAGTATCGGCATGGCGACGTACACGGCTTCAACCTTCGCGTCGCTGATCGAGCAGACGGTCACGTACGCCGTGACCACGTCGGTGAATGCCGCGCTCGATCGTCTCGTGCCGGTGATCGCCGATGCCATCATCGAGCGGATCGACCTGACCGATGTCGTCATTCAGCAGGTCGACCTCAACCGCATCGTGAACTCTGCGCTCGACAGCCTCGACCTAACCCAGCTCGTGATCGACCGCGTCGACGTCAATGCGATCGTGGCAGAGGCTGACATCGATGCGGTCATCGACCGTGTCCCGATCATTCCGCTGGCCAACTACGTCATCGACGAGATCGACCTGCCGCAGATCATCCGCGACTCGACAAGCGGCATTGCGGGCGATGCGGTCAGCACGGTGCGCAAGCAGGGGGTGGGGGCCGACCAGCTCGTGGCTCGGCTGGCAGACCGGATCACCTTCCGCCGCCGGGAGCGCAAGCTCGATGCGCCGGGGGAGCCGCTGGCATGACGTCTTTCCGCGAGTATCGGGAGGCCATGGCCAGTGGCCAGGCCGTCGAGTACCAGGGGCCACTGCTGCCGAGTGACGCACTTGCCTTCCAGGGTGATCGGGCCGGGTTCGTGAGCCGCACGGTCGCTGCCGGCATCGACGTGGCGCTCATCTTCATACTCGTGCTGGGCACGGTCGCGGTGTTCTGGATGATCTCCTTCATCGTCGATCCGATGTCGCCGGGGACTCCGGTGACGCCGTCGAGCGACCGCGTGCCGAGTGTCGGGATCATGATCCTCTACGGCTACTTCCTCAACTGGGCGTACTGGACCGCCTGCTGGGCCACGACCGGACGCACGGTCGGGAACCTCGTGATGGGGCTGCGCGTCATCAACTACAAGGGTGGTCGCGTGCGATGGGTCGGTGCGGCAGTTCGCGCGGCGTTCTGCACGACGTTCCCGATCGGCCTGCTGTGGGTGATCATCAGCGGCGCCAATCGCTCGGTGCAGGATGTTGTCCTGCGCACGAGCGTGATCTACGACTGGGCTGTCACGATCCCGGGATTCGGTGGGCTGAAGATTGCCGATCCGGACTCCCGTTCCCATGAATGATTCGACAACAGGAGAACAGATGAAGAGCCGGTCCCCCCTCATGGCCATCTCGACCGTTGCTTTCGTGGCTGTCGCCACTTTGGCGGCATGCTCATCGAGCACCCCTGCAACCACCGCGGTGTCGGCAATCGATGCCGCATCCGCCGCGGCGAGCGCCGCTGCGTCCGCCGATGCGGCCGGTGCCGGAGTCGCCGGCACGGAGGCCATGCGCACGCTGTGCGATCAGATGATCGCTGACGGGCTCAGCCCCGAGGCAGCATCGGCGCTGGCCGAGACGAACGGGTTCAGTGCCCGGGTCGGCACGATCGACGGCGAGCCGCAGGCCCTGACGATGGACTACCGCGAGGACCGCTTCACGTTCGAGGTCCAGGGCGGCGTCGTCACCGCGTGCACGTATGGCTAGGTCGCGAACGATCCGCTTGGCCGCGGTGTTGGCGGCAACGGTGGCCGGAGTCGGACTCACCTCCGGTGCGGCAGCGGCGGCACAGTCCTCCCCTGACGTCACCGCCACCGCGACCAGCTGGGATGCAGCGGCCGCCCGACTCGGCACCGCCGGGTCTCTGTGGGAGCCGGCCGACTCGGCCGGTCTGGACCGTACGCGCAAGCTCGCGGTCCTCGCTGACGGCCTCGCCTTCGCCGACGGTGCCGTGTCGGCAGGCGACACCTACGCCGGCACCCGCTACGGGTCGGGCGGCCGAACCTTCTGGCTCGACGAGAAGTGGGCCGACACCGGCTGGGCCGCGCAGCCGCCCACCGATACCGGCAGTGCCCCGGTAGGCCCCGCCCGAATCCGGCTCGGCCTACCGGGGATGCGCACGACGGTGACGGCTCAGGTGTCTGCCGACTGCTTCCCGCAGCCGGCCGGCCGCAAGCCCCTTCCCGTCCCGAAGCGCTTGCGATGCACCCGGGCAGATGTCCTGCGCACCGGTG
>CAJAKT010000034.1 GCA_903940375.1 uncultured bacterium
CGGATCTGGGACGACGGCATCATCGACCCGCGTGACACCCGCACCGTGCTCACCCTGGCGCTGTCGGCCGTCCACTCGGGCCCGGTCCAGGGCACCGACTCCTACGGTGTCTTCCGGATGTGATGACGATGCCCACCAGCGCGCGCATCCGCCGCATCCTGATCGCCAACCGTGGCGAGATCGCCTCCCGCGTCATCCGCACTGCGCGTGATCTGGGCATCTCCACGGTGGCCGTGCACTCCGACCCGGATGCGGATGCCCCGTACGTCCGTGCGGCCGATCGCTCGGTGCGGCTGCCGGGTGTCTCAAGTGCCCAGACGTACCTGGACGGCGCCCTGATCATCTCGGCCGCACTCGCCTCGGGAGCGGATGCCATCCATCCCGGCTACGGATTCCTCTCGGAGAACCCCGGCTTCGCGCGAGCGGTCGGCGACGCAGGCCTGATCTGGATCGGCCCGACGCCGGAGTCCATCGAGGCGATGGCGCTCAAGGTCGAGGCCAAGCGCATTGCGCACGCGGCCAGTGTCCCGCTCGTCCCCGGAGCCGAGCTTCCGCAGGGGCTCTCGGACGCTGACGTCCTGCTCGCATGTGACGCAGTGGGCTATCCGCTGCTCGTGAAGGCCAGCGCCGGCGGCGGTGGCAAGGGGATGAAGATCGTCGGTGCTCGTGACGAACTCGTCGAGGCGCTGCAGTCCGCGCGGCGTGAGGCACTGAGCTCCTTCGGGGACGACACCATCTTCGTCGAGCGATACCTCACCGGAGCGCGGCACGTCGAGGTGCAGGTCTTCGGCGATGTCCACGGAAACGTCGTCCACCTCTTCGAACGCGAGTGCTCCATCCAGCGTCGCCACCAGAAGGTCATCGAGGAGGCTCCGTCGCCGGGAGTCACCCCGGCGGTCCGAGCGCGTCTGCACGCTGCAGCGGTCTCGCTCGCCTCGGCGATCGGCTACGTCGGTGCGGGCACGGTGGAGTTCATGGTGTTCGGCGCGGGTGACGAGCAGGAGTTCTCCTTCCTGGAGATGAACACGCGCCTGCAGGTCGAACACCCGGTCACCGAGGAGATCACCGGCATCGACCTCGTGGCCTGGCAGATCGCTGTTGCTCAAGGGGACGCTCTGCCGCTGGCCCAGCAGGACATTCACTCGAGGGGCCACGCGATCGAGGCCCGCCTCTACGCGGAGGATCCGGCCCACGACTACCTGCCGGCGACGGGTGTGATCCATGCCTTTGGCGTGCCGGAGCGGACCGGCCTGCGTGTCGACTCGGGGATTGCCAGCGGAAGCGTCATCACACCGCATTACGACCCGATGCTCGCGAAGGTGATCGGCCACGCAGCCACGCGGGAGCAGGCGGCCGCACTGCTGGCCGACGGACTTGCACGCATGACGCTGCATGCGCCGGTGACGAACCGCGACTCCCTGGTCGCGATCCTTCGATCCGAGCCCTTCCTCAGTGGCGACACCACGACCGCTTTCCTCGATCAGCATCCCGCCGTTCTCGACCCGATCACGTGCGCAGAGGACCAGCAGCGTCACGCGATTGCGGTGGCGTACGTCATCGAGGCTCTGGATGCACCGGCCGACCCGGTGCCCCTGGCGTGGCGCAATGTGCCGGCGGCCCCTGAGTTCGTCACCCTCCAGCGCCGCGGGCGCCCCGGCTTCCTCACCGTCCTGGTCGACCGCCATCGTGACCACGACCGCATCCGCCTGGCACGCACGACTGATGTGCCCTACGGCGGGGTCTACGCAGTCGAGGCCGACGAGATCTTCGGTGCGCGGGCTCGCGTGGAGCGGGCGGGCGGCGACGTCATCGCCATCGTCGAGGTCGACGGTGTCGCAGCGCGCTGCCGCGTGACTCGCTACAACAACGAGGTGTTCGTGGACGACGGCATCCACTCGTCCGCCTGGATCGTCGAACCGCGCTTCGCCGACCACTCTGGGGATGCGCTCGGGCACGGTGCGGTCACGCCGGTGCCGGGCACGATCACCGTAGTCGCCGTCGCCGCGGGAGATACCGTGGTCGAGGGCCAGCTGCTCGTGGTGCTCGAGGCGATGAAGATGGAGCACCGGATCGTGGCGAACGTCGATGGTGTCGTCGAGCGCGTGCTCGTCGAGGTGGGTCAGTCGGTCGACGCGCACGCCGTCGTCGTCGAGTTCACCGATGAGGTGCCGTCGGCATGAGAGAGCCCATCCGGATTGCGAACTGCAGCGGCTTCTTCGGTGACCGGCTGGCCGCCGCGCGCGAGATGGTCGATGACGGGCCGATCGATGTGCTCACCGGCGACTGGCTGGCCGAGCTGACGATGCTGATCCTGATGCGGCAGAAGCTCAAGCGGGGCAACGGTTTCGCGGGCACCTTCCTGACGCAGGTGGAGCAGGTGCTGGGCACCTGCTCTGACCGTGGCATTCGCATCGTGAGCAATGCCGGCGGACTCGACCCCCTGGCGCTTGGCGATGCTGTAGACGAGCTCGCCACGAGGCTGGGCATCCCGGTCCGTGTGGGTGTCGTGTCGGGCGACGATCTCATGCCGCGGATGGCAGAGCTCCTGCAGTCAGGTGAGGGGTTCGTGAACCTCGACACCGGTGAGACCCTCGCGGAAGCGGGGGCGGTTCCGATCACGGCCAACGCCTATATCGGTGGCGAGCCGATTGCTGATGCGCTCCGCGCCGGTGCCGACATCGTCGTGACGGGCCGCGTCACCGATGCAGCCCTGGTCATCGGCCCCGCGGCCTGGTGGCATGGCTGGGACTTCGCGGCCGCACGGTCGGGTGACAAGACGATGGGCGATGCGCTGGCGGGAGCGCTCGTCGCGGGCCATGTCATCGAGTGCGGCGCGCAGGCGTGCGGCGGGAACTACGCCTTCTTCCGCGATGTGCCCGGCCTCGAGCACCCGGGCCTGCCCATCGCGGAGGTTTCTGCCGATGGCAGCACGGTGATCACCAAGCACGAGGGCACGGGCGGCATGGTCACGGTCGGCACGGTGACCGCGCAGCTGCTCTACGAGATCGGCGGACCGGCGTATGCCAACCCCGATGTCACCGCTGACTTCGCGACGATCGAACTCGAGCAGGTCGGCCGAGATCGGGTGCGCATCAGCGGGACGACGGCACTGCCGGCACCGCTGCGGCTCAAGGTCGCGATGAACTATCTCGGCGGGTTCCGCAACAGCCTGACCCTGGTGCTGACCGGGCTTGATGTCGAGGCGAAGGCCGATCTCGCGCTGCGCACCATCGCGGGTGTCTCGCTGGAGCAGGTTCGTGACGCCGGAGCCGATGCCATCGCGCTGGCCGGACTGTCGACCCTCGCTGTTCGTGAACTCGCCGTCGAGCTGCAGGACAGCGGCATCCTCGATCCGGCCATGCCGGGCGATGCCCAGTCCTTCCTGAGGATCACGGTGAAGGACACCGACGCCGACCGGGTCGGCAAGGCCTTCACCGCTCCGCTCATCGAGGCGACCCTGTCCTCCTACCCGGGCATGTTCCCGACGACGCCGCCCGGACCGGCCAGTCCGTACGGGGTCTACTGGCCGACGACCGTCGACCGGGGGAATGTCAGCGTCTCCGTGCAGGTCGCGGGCGAGCTCGTCGCGGAGGGGACGCCATGACAACGGTCCGGCTTCCCCTGGGCACCTTCATCGGCGCGCGCAGCGGCGATAAGGGCGGCGACGCGAACGTCGGCGTATGGGTCATCGATCCAGCGGAGTCGGCCGCGGTACAGCTTGCGCACGGACAGGATGCTGATCTGACCGTCACATCGCAGGCAGCGGCCCTTGCGGATGCGCGCTATGCCTGGCTGTCAGCGCTCCTGACCGTCGACGGAGTCCGCGACCTCCTGCCGGAGGCGCGTGGCCTGCGCATCGAGGTCCACCCGCTTGCCAACCTGCGTGCGGTCAACATCGTGATCCACGGGATCCTCGGCCGCGGAGTGGCCGAGACCACACGGGTCGATCCGCAGGCCAAGGGCCTCGGCGAGCATCTGAGGGCCCGCATCGTCGACATCCCGACCGATCTGATCACTGGATCGTCAGCATGACCGCTCTCGCTGAGGGGGGTCGTGCTCCGCTGTCGGAGCGAGGTCGACGTACCCGCGACCGGCTCGTCATCGCGGCGCGCGAGGTGTTCGAGGAGCGGGGCTTCGACGCGACCCGCATGAGTGACATCGCCTCGGCCGCGGGGGTCAGTCACGGCACGGTCTACACGTGGTTCCCCACCAAGGACGACGCCCTGCACGCGGCTGTCGACTCCGTTACGGAGGAGATGTACTCGGTGCTGAGCACTCCTGAGATAACGGACCCGATCGAGCGCATCTCGGTGGCGAATGCCCGCTACCTCGAGGTGCATCGCGACACGGCTCGGCTGCTGGAGGTGGTCGCGCAGGCGGCCGTCAATGACGAGTCCTTCCGAGCAGTTCTGGCCGGACTGCGCAGCACCCATGTCGATCGCGTTGCCAAGACGATTCGTCGGATGCAGAAGGAGGGCCTGGTCGTCGCGTCACTGGATGCGCGGATCTCGGCAGCCGCCCTCTGCGCGATGGTCGAAGGATTCGCCCGCTACTGGCTGAGCGGTGCCGGTGAGTCCGCTGAGCCCCTCGCCCCTGATGCTCGAGTCGTCAGGACATTGACCGAGCTGTGGGCGCGCGCCCTCGGCCTCATCGAGCCAGGAGGTGGCTGATGTTGTTCACGCCCGAGCACGACCAGTTCAGGCAGAGCGTCCGAAAGCTTGTCGAGGAGGAGATCAATCCCTACGCGGATGAGTGGGAGGAGGCGGAGATCTTCCCCGCGCACGAGCTCTTCCCGAAGCTGGGCGCGATCGGCGCCTTCGGACTCGAGTACGAACCGGAGTTCGGTGGCGGCGGCGCGGATCATTCCTTCACGCTGGTGCTCGCCGAGGAACTCGGTCGCAGTGACATGGGCGGGGTGCCCATGGCCATCGCGGTGCAGGCCGGCATGGCGACACCGGCACTCGCGCGATTCGGCAGCGACGAGCTCAAGCGCGAGTTCCTCGCCCCGACGCTGGCCGGCGACCTCGTCTGCTCGATCGGCGTGAGCGAGCCGGGCGCGGGCTCCGACGTTGCGGGAATCACCACTCGGGCGCGTCGCGATGGTGATGACTGGGTGATCAACGGCCGCAAGATGTGGATTACGAGCGGCACGCAGTCAGACTGGATCTGCATGCTCGTCCGTACGTCCGACGAGGGTGGCTATCAGGGCATGAGCATGATCATCGTGCCGACGACGACGCCGGGCTTCAGCGTCGGCCGCAAGCTCAGGAAGATGGGCAATCACTCATCGGACACCGCCGAGCTCGTGCTCGACGATGTGCGGGTACCGGTGCGCTACACTATCGGGGAGGAGGGCCGCGGCTTCCAGATGCAGATGGCGCAGTTCCAGGATGAGCGCCTGTGGATCTGCTACATGGCTGTCACTGGTGCGCGGCGCGCGATCGACCGGACGATCGAGTACCTGCAGATGCGCGAGGCCTTCGGCAAGCCGTTGCTGGCCAACCAGTACATCCAGTACGAGCTGGCCGAACTCGTGGCCGACATCGATGTCCTGCACGGCTTCCTGCACCACACGGCAGAACGCTACGTCGCGGGCGAGGACGTCACGCGTGCGGCCACGGTCGCCAAGCTCCAGGCCGGCCGGCTCAGCCGCCGGGTCGCGGATGCCTGCGTGCAGTTCCACGGCGGTATGGGCTACGCCGAGGAGATGTGGGTCGCGCGGTACTTCCGCGACTGCCGCCTCGGCAGCATTGGCGGGGGCGCCGATGAGGTCATGCTGCGCATCATCACGATGCTCGAGGGGATGGGCCGCAAGTGACCGACGCACCCGTTCGCTACGACGTACTGGCGGGTGTCGCGACGATCACGCTGGACCGGCCAGAGTCGAAGAATCGCCTCGACGCCGCGGGGATGGCAGCACTGGGTCAGCATCTGGTGTCAGCTGCTGAGGACGATGCTGTCCGCGTGGTCGTGCTGACCGGGACAGGCAACACGTTCTGTGCTGGCGCAGACCTGTCAGCAGCTGCTTCGGGGGATGCGGCGGGGTTCGCCGGATCGGGTCCCGAGGCGTTGGTTCGCGTGCTCACGGCGATGCTGGAGCACCCCAAGCCGATCATCGCCCGCGTGCAGGGACACGTCGCCGGAGGTGGCAACGGGCTGGTCGCCGCAAGCGACCTGGCGATCGCATCATCAGAGGCGCGCTTCGCGTTCAGCGAGGTCCGCGTCGGTGTGGCACCGGCCGTGATCTCCGTTGTCTGCCTGCAGGTGATGAATCGTCGCGACGCCCAGGAGCTGCTGCTCACCGGTGAGCGGATCGATGCGGCACGGGCGTTGCGTGCCGGACTGGTGACGTCCGTGGCGGCACCGGAGGAACTCGACTCCGTTGTGGACGGCTACGTCGCAAGCCTGCTGGCCGGAGGCCCGCAGGCGCTGGCGGGGACGAAGGACCTGCTGCGCCGCGTGCCACGCATGGATCAGGTCGACGCCTTCGGCCTGACGGCAGAGATCTCGGCCGCCTTCTTCTCCTCCGATGAGGCACGTGAGGGTATGACAGCGTTCCTGGAAAAGCGCTCGGCCGCCTGGTTGCCGGGGGAGTGACGCTCGCTCAGCCGAGATCCGACTGACGGGTGACCACCATGTTGCGTCCGGACCGCTTGGCTTCGTAGAGCGCGGTGTCGGCGCGACGGACGGCGGTGTCCATCTCGGCATCCGCCGATGAGGCGACGGTTGCCCCGATGCTCAGCGTCACGGTGCCCACTGCCTCGACCGGATTGCTCTCGACGGCGCTACGGATCTTCTCGGCGACGATCACGGCGCCCTCGAGATCGGTGTCAGGGAGCAGGGCCATGAACTCCTCGCCGCCGAAGCGGGCGACGAAGTCACCGGCGCGCAACGCTTCCGTGATGGTGCTGGCGATCTGGGTCAGGACGTCGTCGCCGACGCCGTGGCCGTAGGTGTCGTTGATCTTCTTGAACAGGTCGACGTCCATCATCAGGATTGAGGAGGTCGCGGTCTCATTGCGATTCAGCCGGGCGAACTCGGACTCGAGATGATTCATGCCGGCGAGGCGGTTCGGCAGTCCGGTGAGGGCGTCGCGCCAGGCCAGATTCTGCAACTCGAAGTTTGCTCGGGCGAGTTCGTTCGTCCGCTCCTCGACCTTGCGCTCCAGGCTCACGTTGGCGTCGATGAGGGCCTCGGTGATGACGCGGAGTCGATGGTCGTGCAGGACGCGCTCGGTGATGTCGGTGACCGCTCCGGCCATCCGGGTGGGGTTGCCCTCGGCGTCACGTTCAACCACCTGGCCACGGTCGAAGACGTGGAGCATCGTGCCATCACGATGCACCATACGGTGCTCGTGGCTGTAGGTGCCGGACCCGCTGAGTGCGTCCTGCAGCACTCGCCGCACGTCGTCACGGTCGTCGGGATGCAGGATCTCGGTGAACACCTCGATCGGGTGCTGCAGCTCCTCGGACGTGATGCCGAACATCTCCAGCCACTTGGTGTTGTGGGTCACCACGTTGCTGGCGATGTCCCAGTCCCAGATGCCCTCGCCGGCGGCTGCCATCGCGTAGGAGTAACTGCGCTCGCGGTCCTGGACCAGACGGTTGGCGCGCTGCAGATCGGTGAGGTCGTGCGCGATGACGAGGATGCGCGGCTCGCCATCCGGACCGGTCAGCGGCTTCTTGATCGACTGGTAGAAGTGCGTCTCGCCGGTCTCGACATTCGTCGACTCCTCCATGACGATCTCGGTCTCGCCGCCGCGCATGACGCCGCGGACGTTCTCGAGGTAGAAGGCGACCTGCTCCTCATTCGGGTTGAAGGCGCCATCGTCGACGCCGACGAGTTCCTGCGGCGTCGTGCCGTACAGCCGGGCGAGCGCGCGATTGCCGAGGAGGAACTTCCCGTCCCAGTCCTTCATCAGGATGATGTCGGGCGACTCATCGATGACGGTGCGGAGGAGCTCCTCGGCGTGCACCGTTGAGACCCAGGCTTCGCTCGCGGCCTCAACGTCTGCTGACAGCGGTCCCTGGGCACTGCAGGCAGCGCAGCGCATGGCCCACGAGCCCGGCGTGATTTCTACGGGCGACGTGTCGACGGCATGGCAGAACAGGCACCTGCAGGACTCGCTGCTCACGCCTTCTCTACCCCCATCACGCTTGACCGTTTCGCGCAGTTTAGCCGTATCGGCCGGGCTCGGTTCAGTATGTGTATCGGGCGGAGGGCGGGCCGGAGTGGCCCCGGGGTCGGATGAGAGGGAAATGTGAGGTTTGCGAGCAGGGTGTGTGAGGGCTATGGGCGATTCTGCGGGCATGAAGTGCATCAACAGGCATAATTCGGACATGAAAAGTCGCGTCCCCTCTTCGCGGGCAGCCCGGTCGAAGCGTGATGAGCGAGGCGCCACGGCGATCGAGTACGCCCTGCTCATCGCCCTGGTTGGTGTCGTGATCATCACCGGCGTGACCCTGCTGGGTTCCCGGCTGTCGTCGGCCTTCACCAGTGCCGCCAACGGACTCACCGGCGCTACGGCCGGTGGCGGTGCGAGCGACCCGTGCGCGGCCAAGACCTCGAGTGGCAGCCCGGCCGCGACCTGCACGGAGAGTGGCGGCGCTGCGGTGTGGACCTGCCCCACCGGCTACACCGTCAACGAGGGCGCGAGCACGGTGACGTGCACTGCAGATGCGCTGCCCGCCTACAGCGGAACGGTCCCCGGCAGCAAGACGAACGGCGGGGACTCGGATGGTTGGGTGGAGAATCTCGACGTTTTCTCCGGCCTGACATACGGGACACCCAGCTGCAGCGGTAATTCGGGCGCCTGCGCAAAGATCAGTTACGACTTGAGTGGTTCGGGCCAGGACGTTTCCGCGAACAGTTCGTGGAGGGACTCGGACAACGCGACGGTGACCATCCCGTGGACGGCGACTCAATCTGGTCATCTTGACGGCTCAGGCTCCATCACGGTCACCATCAGCTGAGTGTGACGACCGCGACGTCAACCGGCTGGATCAAGCCCCAGGCGGTAGCCGACACCGCGGACGGCGGTGCCGATCGACGGCCCACCGGCCTTCTTCACCTTGTTCCGCAGGCGTGACATGTGCACCTCGACGACGTGGGTGTCGCCGTACCAGTCACCCCAGACCCGTTCGAGCAGGGTTTCGCGGGTGACCACGCGGGC
>CAJAKT010000035.1 GCA_903940375.1 uncultured bacterium
ACGCTGATCAAGGACATCACCGTGGGGGCCCCGCTGTCGCACCCGCAGGGCATCGCCGTGAACCGGGCCGGGACGCGCGCCTATGTCGCACTGTCCGCCTCCGACCAGGTTGTCGTCCTCAACCTCACATCCCTCACCGTCGGCCGCACGATCTGGGTCGGCCGCGCTGCCGGACTGGGCACCAAGCCCACCGCGCTGGCACTCTCCCCCAATGAGCAGCGCCTGTTCGTGGCCGAATCCGGTGCGGACGAGCTGTCGGTCGTCGCCCTGCCGGGGCCGACCACGGCAAGGGGCTCCAGATGGGAGCTGGTGGGACGCATCCCGACCGCGGCGCAGCCTCAGGCGGTTGCCACCATCGCTGCACGCAATGGCGGCCCCGCTCGCCTGATGTACGTCTCCGCCGAGGGCATGGGCATCGGCGCGAACCCGGCAGGACCCAATCCGACGCTGGCCAGCGACCCGATCTTCTGGGCCTTCAGCCCGAACGCACCGACCACGAACGTATTCGGCGGAACCCAGTACACGGCGAAGATGGTGCGCGGTCGCGCAGGAATCCTTGCTCTGCCCACTGACGCGGAGGTGCGTGCACTGACTCCGGCTGCCTCGATGCAACTCGTCCCCACCAATGCCCAGGAAGCTCCGGCAGGTACTCCTCTGCGCGCTGGCGGACCCATCAAGCACGTGTTCTTCCTCGTGCGCGAGAACCGCACCTACGACCAGCTGCTCGGCGATGTCGCCGCCGGCAATGGTGATCCCAAGCTGACCGTGTTCGGGAAGGCCGTCACGCCGAACCTGCATGCACTCGTCGCGCGCTTCCCCCTGCTCGATGCCACCTTTGCCAACTCCGAGGCCTCCATCCAGGGTCACTACTGGACCGCGTCGGCAGGCGTGCCTGACTATGTGACCCGGAACTGGGTGCACCAGTACGCAGGGCGTGGGCGGCCCAACGACTTCGGCACCTACGCTGTGACCTGGCCCGGCAACGGCTACCTGTTCAACCAGGCCGAGAAGCAGGACATCACCTACTTCAACTACGGCGAGGCGTTCATCGGCGGCTACGCCACGGTCCCTGACCGCAACCGGACACCGGCCCTGCTGCGCAAGCAACGGGAGGTACAGGCCCATACGGACATCGGTCCGCCCTTCGGCGGCTGCTACGCCGGAGACGGGGCCATCGGTCAGGCGTCCGACGGCGGCCAGGTCTTCGACTCGTCCATGCCTGTCGGTGCGCCCGCCGGCGCGTACTCGCATGTCGACTGCTTCAAGAAGCGCTTCGACGCGCAGCTGGCCGCTGGCAAGGTCCCCGCACTGAACTACCTGACGTTGACCAGCGATCACACGCGCGGAACGCAGCCGGGCTTCCCGGTCCCGACCGCGATGGTGGCCGACAGCGACCTGGCTATCGGGCAGCTGGTCGACATGATCTCCCATTCGTCCATCTGGCCGGAGTCGGCGATCTTCATCGTGGAGGACGACTCACAGGACGGCGCTGACCATGTGAACGCGCACCGCATCCCCGTCGCGGTCATCAGCCCCTACGCCAAGCCGGGCGCGGTGATCCATACGCGTTACGACCTCGTGTCGGTGGTGCGCTCGATGGAACTGATCCTGGGGATGGATGCGCTGAGCATCAACGACGCGTCGGCAACGCCGATGTATGACGCATTCGCGTCCACGCCCGTGAACTCCGCGCCCTACACCGCCATCGTTCCCAAGGTCGACCTGATGGAGATGAACACGACCGCCTCTCCCGACTACGAGTGGAGCATGTCCCTGCCACTCGAGGCACCCGACCAGGTGTCGCAGGCCGACCTCGACATCATCCTGTGGCATTCGGTCTACGGAGCCGACTCCACGCCTCCGCCGCCCGGCCCGGGCGCGGAGGGTGAGAAGACCGGCGAGATGGATGGCGACTGACCAACGTGCCGATACCGCTGGCTCATGACGAGCAGTTGAGGCTTCCGTCGCATGCAAAAGGGTTACCAGCGAAGCCGAGAGCTACCGTCGCGAGCACGATGACGGTCCAGGTCGAAC
>CAJAKT010000036.1 GCA_903940375.1 uncultured bacterium
AATGACATCGGGTTGACTGATGGGACTGTCATCTTCACGGGCGACTTCACGACCGTCATCAGCGTGGATTCCGCACCCAACCCGGTGCCACGCTCGTACGCATTCTCCCTCAACATGGCTGACTTCACGCTGACGGAATGGAGCCCGGCATTCGCCGGACCGATCGCCGACATGGAGATGACAGAGGAATGGCTGTACGTGGTGGGTAATGGCCCGCGATCGGGTTCCTACATAGGCGACACGCCGTTCGTCGCGCGCGTTTGGCTGGTGGAGGGAATCGTCGACAACTGGGGAGTGGACTTCTCCAACCACGGCGAGTCCGTGTACGGAACCGCGCTCTCCGTCGCCGAGTGGAATGGTGCGCTTGTCGTCGGTGGTGAAAGGCTGTCCAGCCTGGGGGGGTCGGATGATGGTGCCAGCCTGGTGGGCATCGATCCTGAGGAAGACGTCGTGCTCTGGCGGTCCGAAGCCAACGGCCTAAACCGGGCGACCTCACTTCTCTCGGATCCCCAAGGTCTCTACGTCGGCGGCAGCGGCATCTGGTCTCTCCCGGGTCAGATGCCCGCATCGAGAGGCGTCGCGCTGCTTGCCTCGCCAGCGTCGCTCGCCGATTGGGAGATGTCCATGGCTGATGTTCTCGACATCACGAGGATTGGCGGTCACATCTTCGCCGGTGGCGAAGGCGAGGTACTCGCCGGCACCATCGCATCGTCGCCTCGCAAGTACCTCGCTGTCGTGGAGGCAGCCACGGTCGGCCTAGGCGGCGGGACGACCGGCGGCGGAACCACCAGCGTCGGGACCGCTGCCGGGAACGGAAGCGTGACGGCGGCAGAGGCGAGTAATGAGGCATCACGTGATCCGGGGAATGACATGCCCGCCAACGCCGAAAGTCGGGGGACAGACCGCGTCACCGTCGTGTTTCGTCGCGGTCAGTCACACTTGACTGCGGCGGCAAAGAGAGACTTGCGTGCCGCAGTCAGCAATGCGCGGGGTCGAGCTCCGTCACGCACGTCGATCACCTTGCGAATCCCGAGCACAGATCGGAACGGGTCCTTCGCGCGCCTCGCAGGAGCGCGGGGCGCGAGAACTCGGACCTATCTTCAGCAGTTGTCGTTGAGTGGGCCGATTCGGGTGGAGGTCACGAAACGCCCTGGCACAACCGGCTCCAGAACCGCAACGGTGTCGATAGCATCGTCCACGAATGGCTGACGTGCGCGTTGCCGCATATGCAGCGGAGGGAACCCCATGGCCAAAGTCCTCCTGGTAGACAACCACGCTTTCTCGCTGACGATGCTGGAATCCGCCCTATCAGCCAGGGGCACGGAGACTCTGGCCTGCTCTTCTGCGCGAGAGGCGATCAATGCTGTCGAGGGATTTCGGCCGGAGGTCGCCCTGCTCGATTTTGACCTGGGCACCGGGCCGACCGGCATCGATCTCGCACTGCGCCTGCGCGAACTCATTCCGACTGTCGGGGTAGTTCTGCTCACGTCGTACCGTGACCCGCGACTGCACTCCTCAGGGATGCCGGCGCTGCCGATTGGCAGCGTGTACCTGTGCAAGGCGGATCTCAACGACTTCACTGCCGTGATCGAGGCTGTCGAGCTGGTGCGATATGCGCCGCTCGTGCGCCGGAACTCCGTCTTCACGCCTCGCGGCGCATCAGCGGAACTCACCGACATGCAGGTGGAGGTCCTGATCTCCATCGCCAGCGGAATGACCACGGCGCAGATCGCGACCACCCGGGGCGTTTCGCAAAGCGCAATCGAGCAGATCAACGCCCGCATCGCGGAGAGACTGCAGATAGAGAAGGATCCGCAGTCGAACCTACGAGTGCAGCTCACTCGCGCCTACCAGCGACTCAGAGAGCTCGACGGGGCATGACGGATGTCGTGCGCGGCCGCTTCGCCGCCTTCTTCGGACCGTCGATCACTTCCGGCAGAGGCCTGATCTGGTTCTTTCCGATCGGCACTCTGCTGATCATCATCACCGTTCCACGAGACGGGCGCATCGGCCTGACTGATGTGCGGTGGTGGGTCGCCGCGATCGCCGCGCAAGCAGCGCTCACCGCAACGATCCTCGGCCTTGCGCGGTTGAGCAGCATCACTCGCGGGCTTCTGTCGAGTTCCTCCGCCCGCGCCGGCATCGTGCTTGCTGGCGGTGCGATACGCGGTGCAGTACTGGCACTGGTCATTTCGTGGCTGGCGCTGCCGCAGGCTCCGCAGGCATCCGTCTTCCTGCGTTGCGCAAACTCGGCCCTGATCTGCTGCCTATGGCTTGGTTTCATCGGACTCCTGATTCAGGCCGGTCGCGATTACCGGGCTCAGTACCGCACCCTTCTCGCGCGCGCGGTCGCCCTGCATCGCGCGGAGATCGACACGACGGTCGATGTCGAGAATGAGACACTTGCCGCTTGGTCTGGGGTTCAGCAGACGATGCGCGAGGCCAGTAAGCAGCTTCGTCTGCAGCTCGGCAATGACGACGACGCGCCGTCAGGAGCCGATCTGGCAGCAGCCGCTGCGGTGGTGAGCCAGGCGGTCAGCCAGCAGGTGCGGCCCACGAGCCACGGTCTGTGGTTCACCCAGTCGGAGGCTCCCCCTCGGCTGCGGGCCGGCGCACTGATCTGGGATTGCCTCTCCGACTGGCGTCTGCCCATGCGCGATATCGCCCTGATCCTCTGCGCCGTCGCCTTCGTCGGCTCGATCATCAGGGCGGGACTGGTGACCGGTATCGGATTCGCAACCTTGTACGTCGTGATCAGTCTCGCGTTGCTATGGCTGTCGAATCTGCTCGCACGTCGCATTCCTGGGCCGGCCGTGGGAATCACGACGATCCTTCTCCTGCCCTGGATCCTGCTCGCTCTGGCGATTTGGATCGGGCAGGGAATCCTGCATGTGACTGCTGATAACGGTGGCGCAGCAGTCGCAGCGGGGGCAACATCCATCGTGGCCTTCGGTGTCCTGCTCCTGAGTCGAGTCGCAGGCGAGAGGCGCGAACTCCTGCAGGCCCTGCAGGCACGCATTGACGAGTCTGCGGTCATTCTCCTGGCCCGGCGGGAGGCTCGCAGGGACAGCGAGCGTGAGCTCGGGGTGTTCCTGCATCATTCAATCCAATCCGAGCTCTCCGCCCTCGCCCTGCAGCTCGGCGAAGCCGCAACGTCGAGTGATGCGAATCATCGCAGCGCAGCTCGCTCAGATGCGCTCGACCGAATTCTGCGAATTCAGGAGGCTGCACCGCCGTGGTCGGCATCGCCAGGTGGCTTGGAGCGAATTACGGAGATCATCACCTCATGGGAGGGCATCGCTCGCATTGATGTGAGCCTCCCCGCGAGTGCCGCCGGTGGGTCACGTCAGTGGAAGCTGGTCGCGCAGGCCATCGAGGAGTCCATTGCGAACGCTGTCAGGGGCGGCCGAGCCGATCACATCACGGTCACCGTCAGGAGTGAGGGTGATTCGTTAACGCTCGAGGTTTGCGACAACGGGACCGTTGCAATGCCGGACGACGTACACCTGTCGGGCCTGGGTACGGCCTGGCTGCACAGCGTGGCACCTGGGCAATGGAGTCGTGAGCGCGTGCCCGGCGGCTCCGTGCTGCGGGCCTATTTCGGCTGAATGCGACTGAGCCTTCGGATCGAAGGCTGTGGCCGCATTCCTGCGTCGAGGACGTGGCCCGAATGAACTCGCGACACCCGACATGTGGATTTCCACATCCTCGGGGTGACCTCGCGCTCTCCAGGTGATGCGATGCGGCTCATGAACATTCGACGGTCACGCCCGAAATCGCATGGGATCCTCCGAGTGGCGGTCGCGGTGGCGGCGTCCGCCCTTGTCATCACGGTGTGCGGTGTCCCTTCGGCTCAGGCAGATGAATACGCGGCCACCGCCGTGATCTCCGGACCGGCGACGGGCCTTGAGTACCCGGCAGGGATCGCAACGGATGCCGGAGGTCTCATCTACGTGAGCAGTCAGGGCACCACCAACACGGTGAGTGTCTTCGCGCCATCGGC
>CAJAKT010000037.1 GCA_903940375.1 uncultured bacterium
ACGCGAGCAGCACAAGCGCCGCACCCGCGATCGTGTCGACAGCGCGCTGCTCCCCGAGGTTCGCCACCTCTGTGCTCGACGCCGCGTTGAGGCACACCACGGTCGGAGTGATGAGTGCCATGTACAGCCAGTAGTTCGGACTGAACTTCGCCGTGACCGCCGCGATGGCGAACACGAGACCGATCACGTAGATCAGCACCAGGGAGTCCACCCGTAGCACGATGACGCCCACGATGACCATGCCCAGCACCGTGCCCACGACCCGCTCGATCGTGCGCCGCACCGTGCCGACGTCACCGACCTGCGTCAGCACGAGGATCGTCGCAATCAGCCAGGCGCCAGCAGTCTCCTTCGGATGCTGGAGGACGAGGAAGGTCGACGCCGAAGCGAGAACAATGATGGTCACGGTGTACGGAAGGGCCTCGCGCCGCGTATGCGACTTGGGTGGGGGCAGGTGCACCTTGCGCAGGGCGAACGGCAAGACGAGCACGGGAACAATCGCACCGGCGAAGAACGTCACCGCCATCCAACCGAGATACGTGCCGTCGAGACGGTCGACCGTGTGCTGAGGACCCCAGAACGGCGGGTCGATGATCATCCAGGCCATGAAGATCGGCACCAGGAGCGTCGCTCGATCGAGGCCGAATCGCGACATGCGTCCGACCACCAGGCACATGATCGCCATGAGCGCAGCGCCCGTGATCGGCGTCGAGCCGGCCACGATCGCCACCGGGGTGAGAAGCGCCATGACAAATGCCGTCATGACCGCCACTTCGACACCGCCGACCCAGACTGCCGTAATCCCGGCGATGCTGGCCGCCGTCGCCCAGGTCGTCGCTGACTCCTTGGTGATCCCGTACAGGATGAGAGTCGGGATCATGCCAAGCAGGATCAGGGCCGTGGCTATCGCCACCCGCCTGCCGAGCTTCGCGTACAGCGGTCGCGGCGGGCCGCTCGGCGCGGCGGACGGAGTTGCGGGATGAGCCATCCCGAAACCCTAGCGATCACCGTTTCCTGAAGCCCTCCGCCTATGCTGACGCAATGGTCGACTACCCGGCACTGCGTAAGGATTCCGCCGACCTGCTCGGCACCGAGGTCACGGCCGCCGGGCTGTTCGTGATCGACATTGGCTGGGTGAAGCCCGCCGCCGGCGGTCTAGCCGGTGCCTTGGCAGGTGACGTCGCGGCCACCGCCATCGGCCTCGACGGCGGACTCGCTGAGGGTCTCACTGAGGGTGCTGCCCACGTTGCGGGCAAGCACGCCGTCTACCAAGGGGCCGCCGACGCCGCGGGCATCACCCCGGTGATGGTGCTGGCCGTGACATCCGATGAGTTCGTGCTGATGGACTGGCTGGGCAACGTCCGCTCCGGAACCGGCCCGACGACAGTCTTCGCACGCTTCCCGCGAGCCACCTCCAGCGTGACGTCGACGCAGTCCGGGCCGACCCGACGCATCGTGCTTACCGAGGGCGACGTCGAGGCGAGGATCCAATGCACGCTCGGCCTGTTCGCACCCGGCAAGGCGGAAATGCGACAGGTCCTCGTCGCGCTCGGGACCGAGTAGACCGCGCAACGCCCCGGCGCGACGCCGATACAGGCTCGTCAATAGCCTTTCCGCATGAGAATCGCCTTCCGTGCCCTGACTGCCCTCGTCGCCGCTGTCACCCTGATCGCCGTGGCCGCACCTGCCCAGGCCCAATCGAACAAGGGCATCACGACCGTGACCGTCTACCACGAGCCGGTCATCACCACGAGTGTCACGGGCACCGGACTCGGCACCGTCCGAACCTTCTTCGCTCCGACAGCGGTCAACGGCAAGGCAGCCGACGGGCAGTACCTCACCGGCACCCTCACCACGATCACCCTTGGCCTCCCAGGCGACCAGGAGGTTCGTGCGTCGGACCTGATCTTCGTGTTCGGCAGCATCCAGAACCAGCTCGTCGTCGGCGGCGCAGCGCTTTACCCCGCCGCAGGCGCGACGATCGCGGTTGGCGCCAAGATCATCCGGCCTGTCATCGGCGGATCCGGCATCTACGCGGGCGCTGCCGGCCAGGTGATCTCGACGAACCTCGGGGATCCGGGCTGGACGCACGTATTCAAGATCCGCATCCCGTAGCGCGGGGATGAACATGACGACATCGGCGAACCTCCGTCGAGCGCTCACAGTGGCCGGCGCTGCCGCAGTGCTGGGCTCAGTCCTCACGGCACCCGCCCAGGCATCGAGCCCCGGCATCCGCTGGGACACCGACGGCATGGCCGAGATCACCGCCCCACCGTTCACCTTCAGCCTCGAGCTCACCGACTTCTCCAGCCCTCAGGAGATCACCCGTCGGCAAGTCATCCGCGTCGACCTGAGCGCAACCACCGATGTCGATGCATGTGCCGCAACGATCAGGGCGACGCCGACCCTCCATGGGGTGGCCATCGGAGAGCCCGCCTACGTCGATGCCGTCGACTCCTACGACGCCGTCACCCTGCGATTCCCTGTCGAGGGGGCCGGCTCCTACTCCCTCCAGATCGACGGAAGCATCGAGACCGGCTCGGCCTACTGCCTGAGTGGACCGACGGCGAGCACGCCGTATGCGACAACTATCGAGTTGTTCCGGATCGACAAGGCACTGCCCGGCCCCGCAAGCACACGGCCTGTGTCGATAGCCAGCAGCGGAGCCCACACGCTTGTCGCCAACACCTGGAGCCGGACCGGGTCCATTCGCGTCACCTTCGCCATCCGTGATCCCGAGCATCGTGGTGACCTCCTGCACTCGATCTGCATGGAGGACACCTACGACTGCTGGTTCGAGGATGCCCCGCTGGAGAGCAGGGCCGCCATCCATCGCACGTCAGCGGGCTGGCTTCGCACGTGGGACTTCTGGTGGGAGCGGGCCTCTCCCAGCGACTGTGTCTCGTACTACTGGGATCAGCCCGACGTCAGCGTCATTCTCGTCGTGACCAACCGAGACGGGAAGACAGTTGGGCGGAAGAAGCACACCGTGAAACTCACCTGTCGGCTCTAGCGCTCCAGTCGTCAGGCCGAGTACGTGACGCAGCCGTCCATCATCGTGAGCACAACCGGCACGGAGTGGATCTCCTCCGGCGCGACGTCGAAGAGGTCGCGGGCGAGCACGACGAGGTCCGCCTGCTTGCCGACCTCGATCGAGCCGATGCGGTCCTCCATGCGCAACTGGTACGCACCGTTGATCGTGTAGCCGAGGAGCGCCTCCTGGAGGCCGATGCACTGTCGCTCGATGAGCGGCACATCGTCGGGGAATTCGGGCCGCTTCCGCGTCAGCAGCGACTCAATCTGGATCAGCGGCGCGATCTCGGGGAGGTCGACGCCCGGGATGTCGGCTCCGTAGGTGACCGTCGCACCGCTGCGCACGAGATCGCCGTAGGGGAACAGCTCCTCCTCCATCCGTTTCGGGCCGATCAGGTCGGTGTAGATGTCGGTGTACTGGCCGTTGTAGTTCGTGCCCCACAACGGCGTGCAGTTCGCCAGCACTCCCATCGCCGCATAGCGTGGAATGTCCGACGGAGCGACCATCGTGTTGTGCGCGATCGTGTGCCGGCTGTCGCCACGGCCGATCCGCCCATGCGCAGCCTCGATTGCATCCAGGACGGTCCGCACTGATCCGTCACCATCGACGTGGATGTGCATGTCGAAGCCGGCCCGTTGGACGGCCTCGACGGTCGCCTCGATCTGCTCCGGCGCCAGCGTCATGTGGCCATGGCT
>CAJAKT010000038.1 GCA_903940375.1 uncultured bacterium
CCCTTTGCGTAGGACCAGAAGAGGTCCTGGGCCGTCTTGCCGATCTCCATCGAGAGAGTCGGGTGATAGACGATCTCCAGGCCGTAGTCGACGAGCAGGTCAACGACGGAAGGCTCCGCTGCGTTGATGAACGACATTGTGTTCCCGGAGCAAGCTCCTCCTTGGAACCAGAGCACGGATGTCACGGTGCCTCCTGCAGTTGTGTCGAGTGGGTCGGTGTCAGCGTGGAGATGAGTAGGTCGAGCAGGTCGAGCACGCCATCACCGGTTCGTGCTGACGTTTCAACGATTGGTGCGGCCGGGTTAACTGAGCGGATCGCGGCCAGTGCTGCGTCGCGGTCCCATTCCACGGCCGCGGCGATGTCGGTCTTCGTGATGACGATGACATCTGCGGAGTGGAACAACTGTGGGTACTTCAGGGGCTTGTCCTCGCCCTCGGTGACGCTGATCAGGGCGACTCGGGTGTCCTCACCGAGGTCGTAGGCGGTGGGGCAGACCAGGTTGCCGACGTTCTCGACCACGAGCAGGTCGATCGTGGCGAGGTCCCAGCCCTCGAGGTACGTCGAGATCATCTCGGACTCGAGATGGCACATGCTCTCGGTGACGATCTGCCGCACCGGGGCCCCGCTGCGTGCCAGCCGGATCGCGTCGTTGTCGGTGGCGCAGTCGCCGACGAGCGCTGCTGCGGAGATCCCGCGCTCGACGGCCGTGGTGAGCAGCGCCTCGAGCAGCGCCGTCTTACCGCTACCGGGGCTCGACACCCAGTTGCTCACGCGCACGCCTGCATCGGTGAACCGGCCGCGCAGCGACTGGGCCAGGAGGTCGTTCTTCTCCAGGATGCCCTTGCGCAGGTCGACGATGCGGGTGGTCATGGCTCACGCACCGACCAGGTCAGCGTTGGCGAGCGCGGTGTCGTCGAGGGTGATGTCGAGGATTTCGAGTTCCTTGCCGCCCACGACGTCGCCGCACGGCTCGCCGCACACCGGACATCGGAAGTCGGTGGCCGATGCGATGGGCTGGTCGCCGCACGTGGAGCAGGCGATGATGATCGGACTGCGCTCGATCACGAGGACGGCATCGGCGAGTGGCGTGCCCTGGGCCGCGACGTCGTAGGCGAACTCCAACGCCTGTGGAACCAGGCCGGACAGCTCGCCGACGCGCAGCCGCACCTGCAGCACCCGGGTATCGGGTGAGGGCAGGGCGTCAAGCACCGTGGAGACCACGGCGTGCGCGACGGAGAGCTCGTGCATGGGCTAAGCGCCTTCGCGCTGGTGCTTGCCGAAGACGCGGGCGAACTCGACGAAGAAGGCGAGCGTCTCCTGGACCTCGGGCTCCTTGAGGACCTTGTTCAGGGCGAAGATGCTGCCGACTTCGACCTGCTTGCCGCGGGTGCGCTTGTCGGCTTCAAGGGCGGCCTCGCCGAATGTGCCGACGACCTGGACGATCTCCGGGCGGAGGATGGCCGAGTCGAGCAGCCCCTGCACGGTGTCGGTGCGGGTGGCGAGCGTCTCGGCGACGGGTGCCAGCTGGGCCAGGGCGCTCACAGCGGCGCCGACCTGTCCGGCCTTCTGGCCGCCCTCGGTGCCGCGCAGGCTCTGCACGGTCGAGTTGATGTTGTCGGTGATCTCCGGGCCGCGCTGGAGCAGGGCCGTGCCCATCGCGGCGAGGGCCGCCAGCGTTGGGGCGTTGGCCACGAGCACGGCCAGGGACTGGCGGATCTCGGGGTCGGCGAGCATCGCGTCGAGAGCATCGTCGCTCACGCGGATATCGGGAGTCATGGTCACATCGCACCTCCGGCATGGCGAACGGTGTTGAGAGTGCGGAAGCACTCCGCTGGCGCATGCTGCCAGCGGTGAACCCTTGATGACGAGCGATTGTGAACAAATATGCGAAGAAGGGACCTAAGTCCTAGAAATCGGCGTCAACCATCCCGCTGAATGGAACGATCACTTGATGTCGTGATTCAAGGCGCCGTGAATTCAGGCGTGCACGGGCTTGGTGCTGAAGTCCGGGCGTAATGGCATACCGCTGGTGCCACCGGGGCCGAGCTTGACGCCCAGCATCTGGTGCAGCTGGATCATGTCGATGTCGAAGCCGAGTCGCGATGCCGCCATGTACAGGCGCCAGACGCGGGCGGTGCCCAACCCTGCCTCCGCCACTGCCTCGTCCCAGTGCTCCTCGAGGTTCTGGCACCAGTGCTTGAGCGTCAGCGCGTAGTGCTCGCGGAGGTTCTCCTCGTGACGGATCTCGAAGCCGGCGGAGTTCATCGCCGTCATGAC
>CAJAKT010000039.1 GCA_903940375.1 uncultured bacterium
GCCTGTGGACAACCCGTCAGCAGCAACGGTGGCCTGCAGGCCGCTGCCGCTCTGCCGAGCTACTCGACAGGCAGTTCCCACGCCTGCTTGTGGAACAGCACGAGCAGGCAGGCGAGCGCTCCGAGCAGCAGGATGAATCCCTGCACGCCGTAGACGAATAGCGCCGCCCACGCCGGATCGCTCATGAGATCTGTGGTTGCCCGCACCAGGTTCTTGGCTGCCCACGCGGCCACCCCGAAGATGGCGATGATCACTGCAGGACGGCCCAGCCGCAGGCTCAAGTGCTCGATGTGCGCGATCACGGCGACCGCGATGAGCGCAGGGCCGATCACGCTGAGCCAGCCGAACAGGTGGCTGGTGCGATCAGTGCTGAGCCCGACGAAACTGATGCCGTAGATAAGCATTCCTGCGGCGAGCATGGACAGCTGGAAGAACGACGCATGGATCTCTGTCTCGGCAGTCTTGTCCCCGTGGTCGAGGCGAGACTTCTTGCGCATCAGCACGGCAGCCACACCCAGGGCCCCGACCAGCCAACTGATGCCCCATACGTCGTAGGTGAAGTGCACCAACGTGCCGCGCAGTTCAGGGTTCAGCGCGTAGGGCAGGAACACCAATGCCTGCATGACGACGACGAGGTTGAGCAGGACAAGCACCACGATCCCGAAGCGACGACGGTGATGATCGAGGTGGTTGAGGATCGCAGCGGCCAGCAGTAGGGGGCCCAGCGTGCAGAGCACCCACTCAAGCCGTGTTCCCGTGGACTGCACCCAGAGGATCAAATAGCCGATCCCCCACAGGATGAAGCCACCGGCAGCCAGCGACAGAGATGTTCGTGTGACATGAATCGGCTCAGCTGCGCGAACCTCACGAGGCATGGACGATGCAGAGACGTTCGGAGCAGACATGGCAACCTCACTTTGACCCGCACCCGCGGGCTCGGAACTGCTACGACCCCGCGGCGGGGCACGCAAGGGTCAACCTATTGGTTTTCAATCGAACGGATGTCTTCATGCACGCCGATATCTACGGCGATACCCTCGACCCCGTTCTCACTCCGTCGAAGCAGGGAGGCACGACATGGCCAGCAAGGATGACTTCACCCCAGAAGAGTGGGAGCGGGTCCTGACGCTGCCCGGACTCGTGCTCGGCGCAGCGGCACTGGCAGACGGCCGGAACGTGGTGGCGCTGATGAAGGAGGCTGCAGCAGGTGGCAGCACGCTGACGGCCGAGGTTGCCAAGTACCCCGGGAACGCGATCATCGCCTCCTTCACGGACGGGTCGATGAACGCGCCGGACACCAAGTCCACGGATGAGGCCGTCGCGACGATGCTCGACGAGGCCGCGGTGGCCTTCGCACTCGTCCGCGCCAAGGCCACGGCCGAGGAGGCATCCCAGGTTGGGGCCGTACTGACCGCCGTTGCCGCAGCTGTCGTGGCCGCGGCCGGCCGCGGCATGTTCGGCGGTGGCGCCGACAAGGTGGATCCCCGCGAACAGGCCGTTCTCGACCGACTGTCGCAGATCGTCGCTGGAACCTGACCTCACCGCGTCATATGACGGCGCATCTTGATGCGCATCACGATGCTATTCTCGGGGCATGCGGACCACCGTGACAATCGATGACGCCCTGTACCGCCGGGCCAAGGCTCGTGCCGCTCTGGCTGGCCAAAGCGTCGGCTCGGTCATGGAGGAGGCGCTGCGGGTCCTGCTGCGCGATCAGCCAGCGCCCGGAGAAGCCCCCTCGCCCCTGCCGTCTTTCGACTGCGGTCCGTTCCTGCCGGGCATCGACCCCAACGACACCTCGTCGCTGCTCGATCCGCTGATGCTGCCGGAGCCGGTTTCCCATGCTGGCCGTTGACGTCAACGTCCTGCTCTACGCCGTCAATTCATCGTCCGATCAGCACGAGGTTGCACGTCGAACCCTGCTGTCGATGACCAGCGGGTCCGAGCCCGTCACCATCCTGCCTACTGTCGCCTTGGGATTCCTTCGGCTAGTCACCGACCGGCGAGTGCTGACCCGTCCCCTCACGCCGGCGGCAGCTGCATCATTCCTCGCCGCCCTCACCGCATACCCGCAGGTGTCCGTGCGCGATGCAGGTCCGTCGCATTGGGAGGACTTCCTCGACCTCCATGCGCAGCACTCCCCGATCGGGCCGGACGTCACCGACGTCTACCTCGCCGCGTGCGCCATGAGTCTGCATGCCACCTGGATCTCGTTCGATCGCGACTTCGCCCGGTTCGACGGGTTGGCATGGAGCCAACCGACCTGACGCGGCGTCAGCGCAGGAACCGCTCCCACGCAGCAGCA
>CAJAKT010000040.1 GCA_903940375.1 uncultured bacterium
AGCGTGTCTCCCGGATGCACGCGGAGAGTCGGGCCGGTGGCGGTGCCGTTGTAGGTCATCGCCCAGCGCGTGGAGCCCTCGTAGGGCACCTGCGACTCGGCGGCCGTGAGGGTCACCGCGAGTCGGTTGTCTTGGCTGGCGAACTCCTGCGGTCCCGCCGGTATGGCGGCGGCTGACGATGGTGCGGACGCGGACGCGGACGTGCTTGCGGGTGGCTCAGACCCACCGCAGGCGGAGAGCAGCAGGCCAGCAGTCAGTGCGACGGTCGTGGCGAATGTCGAAAAAGTGATTCGTCGGTTCATCGGGATGCGCCTTTCGGGTATGCGGGGATGGACGGTCGGAACGAATCCGACGCGTCAGGTCCGGGATACCGAGAGGTCGATCAGGTCCGGTGGGTCGCCACTCGCTCGTGCGCTGGCGGGCGCCTGTGTCGTGACGTGGGCTGTCGGCTCAGCCGTCAGCGGATTGTCGGGGGCGACTGGAAGGACGAGCCCCTCGCCCATTACGGCGACGCAGGGAGCCATCTCCTCGCACCCGGTGGTCGTCTGGCTACTGGGCGATGGGCCATCAGCTGCGTGCAGCGGGTGTTCGTGGGTGGCCGTCATCGCGTGGGCCGATTGGTGTGCGGGCTCCTGGGCGTTCGCGATCAGCTGGTGCATGCCAACGAGGCCGACAGCGACGAGCATGACCATGACAGCCCGCAGAAGCGGGCCGGAAACTGTCGATGACCGCACGACACCAGTATGCGTCAGGACTGTCAGGGGGCAATACCGTCGATTCCCTTGCACCCGGATGTGGCCGGGGACACACTTGCCCGACACGCCCGGATCCAGCACGCGGCGTCGACCACGGAGGGAGGCTCGACCATGCCGGGCTCCGAGACCTCCCCGTTGGTCGAGCTGACGGATATCCGGATCAAGCTCAGCGGCCTGCAGATCCTCGACGGTGTGAGCATCTCGGTCCCGCAGGGGAAGGTCACCGGCCTGATCGGTCCGAATGGTGCCGGCAAGACGACCGTCTTCAACGTCATCAGCGGCTTCCTCAAGCCGGATTCCGGGCGCGTTGACTTCGAGGGGCGTGCGCTCAAGCGGATCCGGGCCCATCGGCTCACCAAGATGGGCATCTCGCGGACCCTGCAGGGGGTCGGGCTGTTCGGGAGCCTGAGCGCCCTCGACAACGTCATGATCGGTGGCTCGGCGCAGGTGCGCAGTGGTCTGCTGTCGCAATCCCTGGCGATGCCGTGGACGGATATCGAGACCGAGAGGCTTCGGGTTCGGGCCCTGGCTGCCCTGGCTGAACTCGGCATCGAGGACCAGGCCGCACGGCTGCCGAGCGAACTGCCGTATCCGATCCAGAAGAAGGTCGCCCTTGCGCGGGCCCTTGTCTCCGACCCGAAGGTGCTGCTCCTCGACGAGCCAGCCGGTGGTATCGGTGCACCGGACATGGCTGAGCTGGGACGGCTGATTCGCAGCTGGGTGCCGGAGCGCACGGTGCTGCTGGTCGAGCACCACATGGAGCTCGTCATGTCGGTATGCGATCTGATCTGGGTGCTTGATGCGGGCAAGGTGATCGCGTCCGGTACGCCAGATGAGGTCCGAAACAACCCTGCTGTGCTGGCTGCCTACCTCGGAGAGGAGGGGGCAGCCTGATGCTGTCCATCACCGACCTCTCCGTGCGCTACGGCCCCGTCCAGGCGCTGTCGCACGTCTCGCTGGATGTGCCCCGCGGAGAGGTGACAGCGGTCATCGGCGCCAACGGTGCCGGGAAGTCCACGCTGATGCGGACGCTGGCCGGGCTCGTCAAGCCGGAGTCCGGTTCGGCGAGCCTGGACGGCAATGTGCTGACGGGTCACCGGGCCGAGGATGTCGTGCGGATGGGTGTGGCGCTCGTGCCTGAAGGCCGCTCGACGGTGCCGGAGCTGACCGTCGATGAGAACCTGCGGCTCGGTGGACTCTGGCGGAGCAAGACGGAGCGAGCGGCAACCCACGCTGAGGTCTTCGACATGTTCCCCGTGCTCGGTGAGCGCAGGAAGATGCGTGCCGACACCCTCAGTGGCGGCGAGCGCCAGCAGCTGGCCATCGGTCGTGCGCTCATGTGCGACCCGCAGTGCCTGCTTCTTGACGAGCCATCGCTGGGACTGGCCCCGCTGATCGTCACGCAGATCCTCGAACTCGTGAAGAGACTGGCGGCCGAGGTGAATATCGCCGTGCTGCTCGTCGAGCAGAACGCGGTGACCGCGCTGCGCGTTGCGCACACGGGAGTCGTCCTCAACCTCGGTCAGGTCGTGATGTCGGGCACCGCTTCCGACATCGCCTCGCATGAGGAGTTGCGCCATGCGTATCTGGGCTACTAGCGGACCGGTGCAGCCATGACCCAGTTGCTTGACTATGTCCTGGGCGGGATCGGCTCGGGCGCGATCATCGCGCTGATGGCGCTCGCGCTGGTGCTGACCTGGCGTGCGACACGAGTCGTCAACTTCGCCCAGGTCGGGCAGGCCATGTTCACCACGTTCATCGCGCTGTCGATCCAGACGCTGACGGGTAACTGGTTCGTGGCACTTATCGGCGCCATCATCGCGGGGGCGATCCTCGGGGTGATCGTCCAGTACCTCGTCCTTCGTCCGGTCAAGCGCATGGACACCTCGGGCGCGATCATCGCGACCTTCGGAGTCCTGATCGCGCTGCAGGCGGCGGCCGGGATGATCTGGGGCGGGGACAGCCAGGCCTTCCCGCAGCCCTTCGGCAACACGGCGCTCACGGTATTCGGGCGGGAGTGGCCGTTGTCGGCCTACGACCTCGTCGTCATCGGTTTCGCAGCTGTGATGGTGGTGGCGCTCACGCTGCTGTTCACGCGGACATCGCTGGGACTCGCGATGCGTGCAACGGCCTTCAACCCTGAAGTCGCGCGGCTCTCCGGGGTGCGGGTTGGTCGCACCCTGACGATCGGGTGGGCACTCGCGGGGGTCGTGGGCGGGGTGGCCGGCGTCCTCGTCGCGCCGACCTCGGCCATCTCGCCGAACAGTTTCGACATCCTCCTGGTGTTCGCCTTCACGGCAGCGGTCATCGGTGGTCTCGACAGTCTCATCGGTGCGGTTGCGCTGGGTATCGGTACTGGCTTGGTCCTGTCGGTGGTGTCCGGTTACAGCGACTCAAGCAACGCGCCGGTTGCTGCGCTGGTCCTGCTGGCGCTGAACCTCGCCATCAAGCCCGAGGGCATCTTCGGTCACAACAAGGCCCGATCGGTCTAGGGGGAAGGCATGCGAGATCTCATGCGCCTTCCCGGCGCCCGGCTGGTGCAGCACGCGCTGCTTGCCTTTGCCGTCTGGGCGGTGATGATGTGGGTCAACGGCAGCGTTGACGAGCTCACGAACTACTACATCGCCCTGATCGCGATGTACGCGACGGCGATGTTCGGGATGGTGATCCTGGTCGGGTTGTCGGGCCAGGTCTCGCTTGGCAACGGCGCGCTGATGGCCATCGGCGGCTACATCTTCGCTCTCACCACGCTGAACTGGCAGACCATCCCGTTCACCTCGATCCCCATGAACGGGATCTGGGCCATGCTCTTCGCCGCGATCGGCGGTGTCGTGTTCGGGCTGGTCATCGGTCTGCTGGGTGCGCGATTGACGGGTCCCTATCTGGCTGGACTCACCCTGGGGATCGCCGTTGGCATTCCGGCGATCGCGAACCGGTTCCCGGGCCTGTTCGGTGGTGAGACCGGGCTGCAGTTGACTGTTCCGTACCCCGACGGCGGTTACTCCACAGTCGCCGAGACCAGTGGTGAGCAATTCGTCACCGAACTGCCGACGTCACAGGATGCGCTGCCGTCGACCGGTGCGTCTGCGGGTGCTGGTGATCTGCTCACGGTTGACAATTTCCCGTCGGGTGACGCGTCGGCGATGGCGTCGGTGGCACCCGGCGACCTGCTCACGGTTGACAATTTCCCCTCGTCGGAACCGTCCGCCCTGGCGTCGGTGGCCCCCGGCGACCTGCTGACGGTCGACAACTTCCCGTCCGCGGGCGCGACGCCTGATCCCTCGGGCATCGATGTTGGTGTCGTGGACACGAGCACCGGAACGGGCACTGACGGGCTCGACCTCGGCTTCGTGCTCGAGCGGTGGGAGGCGTCCCTGGCGATTGCCGTTGCCTGCATCGTCGGATTCATTGCGCTCAACCTGGTGCGCGGCCGACAGGGTCGTGTCTGGCGGGCCGTCCGCGATGACCCGGTTGCGGCCGCGGTGTCCGGTATCTCCCCGGCAGGCTCCAAGGTCACGGCCTTCATGGTCAGCAGCGTCTTCGCCTCCCTGGCGGGTGCCGTCTTCGTGCAGATCCTCGCCTACGTAGGCCCGGGCGCCTTCGGGCTCGGCCTGTCTCTGTCACTGCTGGTGGGCATCGTGCTCGGGGGCCGGTCATCGCTCGTGGGCGCGATTATCGGAGCGGTACTGCTGGTCTGGCTGCCCGAGTTCGTCCTCGGCCTTGCGGGCGACCGCGGCTGGGACGAGCAGGTGACCAACAATGCGCCCAATCTCATCTACGGCCTGCTGGTCGTCCTGGTGGTGCTGGTGGCCCCGGGCGGCATCGTCGGGACGCTGCAAGCGCTTGTAGGCCGGATCTTCTCCAGAAGTAGTCGGTCAGGCTAAGGCGAATCTGTTGCGGGGCCCTCGCCGCTGTGGCTAGCCTCCGTTCACCGGGGAGCCGCCCATTGGCTTTCCCTCGTTTTCCGGCACGACACCAACACGACGATCGGCGCTGTGCGCCTGTCATGGGAGGAAAGTCCGTGAGCAAAGTCCTGGCGACCCGCGTGGTCGCGTTCGGGGCGGTGGCAGCGATCGCGCTGGCCACGGCCGCACCGTCGGGGGCAGCGGTTGCCGCCGCAGACCCCGGGGTCAGCTCGAACCAGATCGTGATCGGCACCACGACGCCGCTCACCGGCCCTGCCTCGCCCGGGTACAAGGACGTCGCCCCGGCGGCTCAGGCGTACTTCAACTACGTCAATGCCAACGGCGGGATCAATGGCCGCAAGATCAAGTACGTCGTCAAGGACGATCAGTACAACCCGGCCAAGACGAAGAGCGCGACCAGCGAGTTGATCCTTCGCGACAAGATCTTCGCGATGTTCGGTGCACTCGGCACGCCGACCCACTCGGCGGTCGTTGCGGATCTCAACCGTCGCGGAATCCCGGACGTCTTCGTCAACACGGGCTCCTCCACGTTCGACAACCCGGGCAAGTACCCGACGACGTTCCCGTACTTCCCCTCCTACGTCGTCGAGGCCAAGGTCATGGGCTCGTACCTGCTCGGCGACGCTGCCCTGAGCGCGAAGAAGCGCTGCATCTTCTACCAGGACGGCGAGTTCGGTGACAACGCGCTTGTCGGCTTCAATGCCGCTGGCGTCAAGTTCGACACCGAGGTGTCGTACTTCTCCGGTCAGCAGGTTGCGCCGTTCACCTCCCAGGTCACGAAGATGAAGTCGGCGGGCTGCGAGCTCGTCGTGTTCTTCGGTGTGACGTCTGCGACCGCGCAGCTGCTCGGCACGTCCGCCAAGGCGGGCTTCAGGCCGACCTGGATGATCACGTCCGTGGGCTCGGATCCGACGGTCCTCGCGGGCTCCCTGGGTGCGGCAACCGGTGCGCTCATGACCGGCATCTACGCGCCGAGTTTCCTCGCCCCCATCCAGGACACGACGAACCCGTACGTGAGCCAGATGAAGGTCATTGCCGACAAGAACGGCCTGCCGTGGAACTTCTACACGTACTACGGCATCAACACGGCATACGTGCTGGCGCAGGCCCTCAAGGCTGCCGGCCCGAACCTGACCCGTCAGGGGCTCATCACCGCGCTGCAGACCAAGGCCTCGGGCTTCCGGTCGGCAGCCGTTGTGCCGATGGTCGTCAGCGCCAAGTCCCATCAGGGGCTCACTGGCTACTACATGGGCCAGTACGACGGTTCAGGCAACCTGGTTCGCAAGACCAGCTACATCCTGACCGCCACCAGCGCAGCGACGGGCACGGCCAAGAAGGCCACGTTCCGTCCCGGCGCACCCACGTCCAAGCTGCTGCCGTAGATGGGGATTGACATGAAGAAGACGTTCACTCGCCGCATCGTTGCGGCAGTTGCGGCCGCGGGACTCCTGCTCGTCGCTGTGCCGGCATTCACGCCGGCGCAGGCGGCGACGGGCTGTGCGCTGTCCAGCACCTGCGAGGGGGCCCTCACTGGCTCGCTCGGCTCGACCACCTTCAAGATCCAGATGCCGGACAAGTTCAATGGCACCGTCCTGGTCTGGAACCACGGGTACCGCATCTCGACCCCGATCCCGGCCGCACTTGCGGTGCCGCTCGGTCTCGCGGGCAGTGCGAGCTACCAGAAGATCTCGTTCCCCGCATTCACCCCGACGTTCGGCACGGATGTCGCCTACATCGGTTCGGGTGCGGCCGAGATCGCGCAGAACGCGGTCATCGCCCAGCAGCTCCTCGGCCAGGGCTACGCCCTCGCCGGTGTGGGCTACGCCCGTCAGGGCTGGGCATCACCCGAGGCCGTGCAGGCTGATGAGCTGCTGTTCAAGCACATCAACGCCGGTGCTATCTCGGGCGTCAAGAAGACGGTTGTGTGGGGCGAGTCCTTCGGTGGGTTCGTCGCGGCGACCGTTGCCGAGCGCAACCCCGGCAAGGTCGCCGGCCTGCTGCCGACCTGTGGTGCGGTGGCCGGTCCCGAGGCCGCCATGGCAAATGCCATGACGGTCATGTACTCGTGGAAGTCGCTCATCGCGCCGACCCTGCGGGTGGCCAACTACACGAGCTACGCGCAGGCCCTGACGGACCTGGCCACGGTTCTGCAGACGCTCGGCGGCGTTGCCGCCGGTACCGTCTCGACCTCCGCGGTCGGATACCCGGTGGCGCAGGCGAACCTGCTCGGCGGGCTGATGGCCGGTGAGCCGACCGTCTCGTCGGTCTACGACGGTGTCACGGTGAACCCGGCGTTCGGCACCCTCGGCACGGCAGCGGCGCTTGCGGGCGGCTACCAGCCGGCCTCGGCCGGTGGGAGCACGGCTGTCGCGATGCTGCAGAACGTCGGCGCGGCTGCGGCTCTGGGCATCATGGTTCGCTACGACCTCGAGCAGCGGGCACGCCTCGTTGCCGGTATCGCGGCCGACCAGTCGGCGAACTTCACCGACAACGTCAACGTGGC
>CAJAKT010000041.1 GCA_903940375.1 uncultured bacterium
CACCGCCGATGCGTGCGTAGCCGGGATGCACGCGGCCACCGGTCGCAAGCTCCTGGATGGCGGCGAGTCGCTCGCGCAACGTTTCGAGGCGCTCGCGGCTGTCGCCACCGACGGGGGCGAGGAAGGCGAGGGTGGCGGAGACCCGGTTGGCCTCGGCGAGGAGCGTCCGGGTCCAGGTCGCGCGCTCGGGGGGCGTGATGCCGAGGGCCAACTCGAGGGCAAGGGCGACGCCGACCTCGGAGGAGAACGCGGACAGCCAGTCATGCCGGTTGGCCAGCAGCATCGCCTGGCGGTAGTCGCGGGCCTCGAACAGCTTCTCGGCGCTGCGGTGCATGAGCCCGACGCGCGGGTCGGCCTCGGTGACGATGCCGTCGTCGACGACGACGTTGAGCTGGAAGCCCGGGTGCGTGACGGGATGGTGCTCGCGCAGGGGGAGTGCGGCGTCGCACGGGAGCATTGCGGCAACACCGATGCCCAGCAGGATTTCGGTCGCCATTCGGTCATCGTGCCAGACCACGGGCATCTCCCCCGCGGCGCTCAAGCGCGCACTCGCGCAGCCGGCTGGACGGGTGCGGTCTACGCTCCGTCAGGTGAGCACATCGGGGCCTCCGCGCCTGCGTGTCGGCATCGTGGGAGCGGGCCGTGTCGGTGCCGTCCTCGGCGCCGCGTTGCGCCGCGCAGGGCACGACATCGTCGGGGTGTCTGCGGTGTCTGACCTGTCCCGGCTGCGGGCCGATGCGCTTCTTTCGGGAGTCCCGATCCTGCCCGTGCCGGAGGTCGTGGCCGATGCCGATCTCGTCCTGCTCGCGGTCCCTGACGATGTGCTGCCCGCGCTGGTCGCCGGGCTCGTCGACACGGGGGCCATCCATGCCGGGCAGTTCGTCGCACATCCATCCGGCCGCTACGGCACCGATGTCCTGGAGCCGGCGCAGCACGTGGGCGCCCTGACCCTGGCGATCCATCCGGTAATGACGTTCACCGGCACGACCGTCGACCTCGCCCGTCTGGCCGACTGCCCGTTCGGTGTCACGTCGTCCGACGCGGTTCGGCCGGTGGCGGAGGCGCTCGTCGTGGAGATGGGCGGTGAGCCGGTGTGGGTGCCGGAGGAGGCACGCGGGCTGTATCACGCGGCCATCGCCTTCGGCGCGAACTACCTGATGACCGTGGTGCTGCAGTCGCTGGAACTCCTGCGAGATGCGGGGATGGCCGAACCGCAGCGGCTGATGGCTCCGCTGCTGAGCGCCTCGCTCGACAATGCGCTGCGCCACGGTGATGCGGCGCTGACCGGACCGGTGGCGCGCGGTGACGCTGAAACCGTGGCCCATCACCTTCATCGCATCGCGGAGGTGTCACCTGCGGCTGCTGTCGCCTATCGCGCGCTGGCCCGGCTGACAGCCGACCGCGCTGTGGCGGCGGGACTGATTGACGTGTCAGCGGCGTCGGAACTTCTCGTCGTGCTGTCAGCAGAGGGGGAGCCGACATGACGGCGCAGGTGGTGACGACGGTTGCCGAACTCGCACCAACTCCCGGCGCTGCGGGCACGCGCGTCGTCGTCATGACGATGGGCGCACTGCACGACGGTCATGGCGAGCTCGTGCGGGCCGCGCGCCTGCGGGCTGGGTCAAGCGGCACCGTCATCGTCACGGTCTTCGTCAATCCCACGCAGTTCGGTGCGGGCGAGGACTTCGCCCGCTACCCGCGCACGCTCGACGACGATGTCACGCTCTGCAGCGAGGCAGGGGCCGACATCGTCTTCGCGCCATCCGCGGTCGAGGTCTACGGACCGGCGGAGGGATTCGGGCCGAACGCCGTCACCGTCGATCCCGGGCCGCTGGGCGACATCCTCGAGGGCGCATCGCGTCAGGGCCACTTCCGCGGCATGCTCACCGTCGTCGCCAAGCTGATGGGGATGACGCAGCCTCACATCGCGATGTTCGGGGAGAAGGACTACCAGCAGCTCGTGCTGATCCGCCGGATGGCGAGTGACCTCAGCATGCCCGTGGAGATCGTCGGCGTGCCGACGGTTCGGGAGCCCGACGGGCTCGCACGCAGCAGCCGCAACCGGTACCTGTCCGAGGACGAGCGCCGCATCGCGCAGGTCGTGCCACGTGCGCTCGATGCGGCGGTGGCCGCCGCCGCCGATGGTGCCCAGGCTGCTGTCACCGCCGGGCTGGCCGTCCTCGCCGCCGAGCCGGGCGCCTCGCTGGACTACCTGGCCGTGACCGATACCGAGCTCGGCCCGGCACCTGCTGCCGGACCGGCGCGCGTGCTCATTGCGGTCAGGGTGGGGTCGACGCGCCTGATCGACAACCGTGCTGCGACGGTGGGGACATGACGCCGGCGCCCCTTCGCATCCCGCGCCGGCTGACGGCTGCTGAACCCGGCTGGATCGCCCGCGCAGATGTCATCGTCGTCGGTTCGGGCATCGCCGGGCTGACGGCTGCGCTTCGGGCTCGTGCCATCGGACGCACGGTGCTGCTCGTGACGAAGGCCCAGGTCAACGAGGGGTCGACGCGCTGGGCGCAGGGCGGGATCGCCGCGGCGCTGTCTGAAGAGGACTCTCCGGAGGAGCACCTGCACGACACCTTGGTCGCGGGCGTCGGGCTATGCGACGCAGATGCTGTGCGCATCCTCGTCACCGAAGGCCCGCCCGCTGTGCGCGAGCTCATCGAGGTGGGCGCGCACTTCGATCGCGATGCCAGTGGCGAGATCGCACTTACGCGCGAAGGTGGTCACCTGCGCGACCGCATCGCGCACGCGGGCGGCGACGCCACGGGTGCGGAGATCTCGCGTGCGCTGGTCGCGGCCGTTCGCCGTGACCCCGGCATCGAGGTCGTCGAGAACGCCCTTGCCCTCGACCTGCTTCGTGATGCAACGGGCGCTGCGCAGGGCGTGACGCTGCACGTCATGGGCTCCGGCCAGCGCGACGGCATCGG
>CAJAKT010000042.1 GCA_903940375.1 uncultured bacterium
CCCCTCGGTAGACTCCGCGCGTGACCAAGCCCCGCGTTCTCATCGCCGAAGAGCTGTCCCCTGCCACGGTCGAGGCCCTCGGCCCCGACTTCGAGATCATCTCGTGCGACGGAGCGGACCGGGCAGCCCTGCTGCCGGCCATCGCTGACGTCGACGCGATCCTCGTTCGGTCGGCGACCATGGTCGATGCAGAGGCCATCGCGGCAGCGAAGAACCTGAAGGTCATCGCCCGCGCCGGAGTGGGCCTCGACAACGTCGACATCAAGGCGGCCACCCAGGCGGGCGTCATGGTCGTCAATGCGCCCACCTCGAACATCGTCAGTGCCGCTGAACTGGCCGTTGCCCTGCTGCTCGCCTCAGCCCGTAATGTCGTGCCCGCCAGTTCCGCCCTCGCCAACGGCGAGTGGAAGCGCTCCAAGTACACCGGCGTCGAGGTGGCGGACAAGGTGGTCGGCGTCGTCGGCCTCGGTCGCATCGGCGTCCTCGTTGCGCAGCGGCTCAGCGCCTTCGGCGTGAAGCTCATCGCCTACGACCCCTACGTTCAGCCCGCTCGCGCTGCCCAGCTGGGCGTTCGCATGGTCACTCTCGACGAGCTGCTCGCAGAGAGTGACTTCATCACCGTCCACCTGCCGAAGACGGCCGAGACCATCGGCCTCATCGGCGATGCCGAACTGCACAAGGTCAAGCCGACCGTGCACATCGTCAATGCAGCCCGCGGTGGCATCGTCGACGAGAAGGCGCTGTACGACGCGATCGTCGATGGTCGCGTCGCCGGGGCAGGCCTGGATGTCTATGCCAAGGAGCCCTGCACGGACTCACCGCTGTTCACGCTCGAGCAGGTCGTCGCCACGCCGCACCTCGGTGCATCGACCGACGAGGCGCAGGAGAAGGCTGGCATTGCCGTGGCCCGCTCGGTTCGGCTCGCGCTCTCGGGCGAACTCGTCCCTGATGCCGTCAACGTCCAGGGCGGCCAGATCGACGAGGCCATCAAGCCCATGCTGCCGCTGGCCGAGAAGATCGGTGCCATCGCCTGCGGTCTTGCCGATGCGGCCGTCGCGCGCATCGATGTCGAGGCACTGGGCGAGATCGCCGATCACGACGTCCGCGTCCTGGAGCTCTCCGCTCTCAAGGGCGTCTTCCAGATGCTCGTGCATGACCCCGTGTCGTTCGTCAACGCACCCGTGCTGGCGGAACAGCGTGGCGTCGAGGTGGCACTGACCACCGACCGCACCAGCGAGGACCATCGCTCGCTCCTGCGCGTGACCCTGACGCAGACCAACGGTGACAAGGTGAGCGTTGCGGGCACGATCGCGGGGGCGCGCAATACGGCGAAGGTCGTCCAGGTCGATGCCTTCGACGTGGACGTGCCCGTCAGCGACCACATGGCCTTCCTGCGCTACCACGACCGACCGGGCATTGTCGGCACCGTGGGACGACTGCTGGGCGAGGGCAACGTCAACATCGGCGGCATGCAGGTCAGCCGCGATGAGTCCGGGCACGCGCTGATCGTCCTCACGGTCGACTCGGTCATTGCGCCGGAGCGGCTGGAAGCCATCGTCGCTGAGATCGGGGCGCACTCGGCGAAGGCCGTCGACCTCATCTGAGCCCTGAGCTTGGTTAGGTCCTGAGGAGGGCGAGTGGATCGGATCCACCGCACCGGACTTGCGTGGGCCTTCGTCGGGGTACTGCTGTTCTCCTTCTCCCTGCCCTTGACCAAGGTCGCGGTAGGCGGATTCGACCCGTTCTTCACGGCAACCGGCCGGGCCGTCATCGCGGGGGCTCTCGCGGCTGTGCTCCTGGCCGCGCATCGGGTGCCGTGGCCGGCGCGCGAGCACCTCAAGCCCCTCATCTTCACGATGCTCGGGGCGGTCTTCGGCTGGCCGATCCTGCTCGCCCTGGCGCTGGAGCGCACGACCTCGGCCCACGCAGCGGTGATCGCCGCGTTCATGCCGTTGACCACCGCCCTGTTCGCGGTTCTGCGCACGCATGAGCGGGTGCCGTTGCGCTTCTGGCTCGCGGCCGGTGGAGGAACGCTGGCACTTGTTGTCTTCGCGCTCTCCCGCGGCGGGGCGGAGGGAGGCGACTGGATCGCCGACCTGCTCATCGTGGGCGCGGTGCTCAGCTCTTCCTGGTGCTACGTCGAGGGTGCTGCGATCACCAAGGTGATGCCGGGCTGGCAGGTGATCTCCTGGGTCGTCGTGCTGGCCCTGCCCGTCACCGTGCCAGCCTCGTTGTTCCTCTGGTGGGCGACATCGGCTGAGTACAACACGACCGCAGCCCAGTGGACATCGCTCGTCCTGCTTGGCATCTCGTCGATGTACCTCGGCTTCTTCGCCTGGTACCGCGGCCTCTCCCTCGCCGGTTCCGCATACGGCGGACAGGTCCAGCAGCTCCAGGCACTCCTGACCCTGCTGTGGTCTGCGCTTCTGCTCGGTGAGACCGTCACCCCGATCACGGTGGCCACGGCCCTGGTCGTGATCGCGTGCGTGGTGTGGGCCCAGAGGAGTCGCGCAAGTGTCACCGTCGCTCCGGAGGAATGATTGCCCGACGTGAGTGGTTAGCCTTGCTACGGGGCACGAGGAAGGGGACTGGGTGAAGGGCCTGCTGGTCACGTACCTGCGTCCGCATCGCAAGGCGCTCGTCGTCATCGCGGTCCTCCTGCTGATCCAGGCGATCACCAACCTCTACCTGCCGAACCTGAACGCCGACATCATCAACTACGGCGTGGTGACCGGCGATACGGCCTACATCCTCCGCGTGGGCGCGCTGATGCTCGTGGTGTCGGCACTGCTGGGCGTCGCATCGGTCATCACTGTCTACTACAGCGCGCGCACGTCGATGCGTTTCGGGCGTGAGGTCCGCGGCGATCTGTTCCGGCATGTCGAGGGCTTCTCCCTCAGTCAGATGCATGCGTTCGGGGTGCCGTCATTGATCACGCGAAACACCAATGACGTGCAGCAGCTGCAGATGCTGGTCATGGTCGGGTTGACGATGATGGTGCTCGCCCCCATCACCGCAATCGGTGGCGTGATCATGGCGATGCGCGAGAATGTGCAGCTCTCGAGCCTGCTGATCGTGACGGTGCCGCTGATGATCGCGGTGATCGGCATCATGGTCTTCAAGGCAGTTCCCCTGTTCCGCGCCATGCAGGTCAAGATCGATCGCGTCAACGGAGTCCTGCGCGAGAACCTTGTCGGCATCCGCGTCATCCGCGCTTTCGTCCGGACCTCGCACGAGGAGGAGCGCTTCGCGGAAGCCAACGCCGACCTCACCGACACGGCGTTGAAGGTCACGCGCCTGTTCGCGCTGATCATGCCGACCCTGATGCTGATCATGAATCTCACCATCGTGGCGACCATCTGGTTCGGCGGCCATCTCATCGCCGACGGCAGCATGCCGATCGGCAATCTCTTCGCGTTCCAGTCCTACATCATGCAGATTCTGTTCTCGGTGATGATGGCCGTGATGACCATGATGATGGTCCCGCGTGCGGCCGCATCGGCGGAGCGCATCCAGGCGGTGCTCCAGGCCGTGCCGGATATCGCCGAGCCCGAGCGGGCTCTCGCGGCGCCGCTGCCGAGGATCGGCCGCATCGAACTCCGCAACGTCGAGTTCCGCTACCCGGGTGCCGAGGAGTCGGTCCTGCACGAGGTCTCCTTCACTCTGGAGCCCGGGACGACGACTGCGATCGTGGGCGGAACGGGTTCGGGCAAGAGCACGCTGGTGAATCTCCTGCCGCGCCTCCTTGATGTCACGGAGGGGGCCGTCCTCATCGACGGCGTGGATGTCCGCGACATCCCGCTCGAGGATCTGTGGGATCTGTACGGGCTGGTGCCCCAGCGTGGCTTCCTGTTCGGCGGCACGGTGGGCAGCAACGTCCGCTTCGGACGCCCCGATGCCACCGATGACGAAGTGTGGGATGCCCTGACCGTTGCGCAGGCGCGGGAGTTCGTCGACCTGCTGCCGGAGGGTCTCGATGCGCCGATCGACCAGGGTGGCGTCAATCTCTCGGGGGGTCAGCGACAGCGACTCGCCATCGCCCGCTGCCTCGTGCGCGAACCGCTCATCTACCTCTTCGATGACAGCTTCTCCGCACTTGACTACACGACGGATGCGCGGCTGCGCGGTGCCCTCGCCGAGCAGACGCGCGACCGCACGGTCGTCATCGTCGCGCAGCGCGTCAGCACGATCATGGATGCCGACCGGATCGTGGTCCTCGATGGTGGCCGGGTTGTCGGCATCGGCAGCCACGACGACCTCATCGACACCTGTGAGGCATACCGCGAGATCGTGGCCTCGCAGGTGGCCCTGGGCGGTGCCCGATGAGTCAGAGGACAGTCAGCGCACCGCCACCGCGGGGGCCCATGGGCGGCCCGATGGGCGGGTTCCAGGGCACGTCCGATGCGAAGGCCCAGGACTTCCGCGGCTCCCTCAAGCGGTTCGGATCCCGGCTGCATCCCGAGCGAATCATCGTGGTCGTGGTCATCGTCCTCGCCTTCGCGAGCGTGTTCCTCGCGGTGCTCGGGCCGAAACTGCTCGGCAACGCCACCAACATCATCTTCGACGGGCTCGTGAGCTCGCAGCTGCCGGCAGGGATGACCCAGGACCAGGCGGTCGCTGCGCTGAACGCGTCCGGCCAGACCGACCGGGCCGGAATGGTGGCGGCGATGACGCTGACACCGGGTGCGGGTGTCGACTTCGCAGCGCTCGCACGCGTCCTGGCGATCGTCACCATCGTCTATGTCCTGAGCTCCGTGCTCAGCTGGGGTCAGAACTACCTGATGGCGGGTGTCACGCAGCGCACGATCTACCGCCTGCGTGAGGAAGTGGACCTCAAGCTCGGCCGGCTGCCGCTGCGCTACTTCGACGGCTCGTCGCGTGGCGATGTCCTCAGTCGCGTCACGAACGACATCGACAACATCTCGATGACTCTCCAGCAGACGCTGACTCAGCTCATCACGGCCGTGCTCACCGTCGTTGGCGTGCTGGCCATGATGGTGTGGATCAGCCCGGTCCTCGCCCTGATCTCCCTGCTGACCGTTCCGCTCTCGTTCGCCGTGACGATGGTGATCGCGAAGCGGTCCCAGCCGCACTTCATCGCGCAGTGGAAGTGGACCGGCACGCTGAACGGTCATGTCGAGGAGACCTTCTCCGGCCACGATCTGGTCAAGGTCTTCGGCCACCGCCGACGCTCGATCGAGGAGTTCGACGAGGCCAATGAGCGGATGTATGAGAGCAGCTTCCGTGCTCAGTTCATCTCAGGGATCATCCAGCCGGCACTGACCGTCGTGGCGAACCTGAACTACGTCGCCATCGCTGTCATCGGCGGGATGCGGGTGGCCACCGGAACGATGTCACTGGGCGATGTGCAGGCGTTCATCCAGTACTCACGCCAGTTCACGATGCCCATCACGCAGATAGCCGGCGTAGCGAACATCCTGCAGTCGGGGATCGCCTCGGCGGAGCGGGTGTTCGAACTGCTGGACGAGGAGGAGGAGACCCCGGACGACCCTGACGCGATCGTGCTCGTCGAATCGACCGGCCGGATCGCGTTCGAGGATGTGGCATTCCGGTACGTGGCCGACGCGCCGCTCATCGAGGACTTCAACCTCGCGGTCGAGCCGGGTGAGATCGTCGCGATCGTCGGCCCGACGGGCGCCGGCAAGACGACGCTGGTGAATCTGCTCATGCGCTTCTACGACGTCGACTCAGGCCGCATCCTCATGGACGGTGAGCCGACGATGGCGATGCGACGTGATGATCTGCGTCGATCGTTCGGCATGGTGCTGCAGGACACCTGGCTGTTCGAGGGAACGATCCACGACAACATCGCCTACGGGGCCATCGATCCGTCGGAGGCGGAGATCGAGGCCGCAGCGCGCGCGGCCCGTGTTGACCACTTCGTGCGCACGCTGCCCGACGGCTACGCGACGATGCTTACCGAGGGTGCCTCGAATATCAGCGCTGGGGAGCGGCAGCTCCTGACGATTGCGCGTGCATTCCTGGCTGATCCGGCGGTGCTCATCCTTGACGAGGCGACCAGCTCAGTGGACACCCGCACGGAGGTGCTGATCCAGCAGGCGATGGCCGAACTCCGGCACGGGCGCACCAGCTTCGTCATCGCGCATCGACTGTCGACCATTCGCAACGCTGACGTCATCGTCGTGCTGGAGCAGGGCCGCATCGTCGAGCAGGGCACGCACGAGGCGCTCATCGAGGCCGAGGGTGCGTACTACCGGCTCTACCAGAGCCAGTTCGAAGCACCGGCCGACGAAGGCGCCTGAGGCCGTACCGGAGGCCGGTTCAGGCCAGTAGCCGGGCGCGGAGCAGGTCGATCTGCGGGGTATCCAGCCCGAGGCCCGTCGCGAGATATCCCTCGAGGGAGCCGAACTGCGCGCGCATCAGGGTCAGTGCCTCGTCAAGGTAGTCGGGTTCCACCCTCATGATGTGGGAGAGCGACTCGACGTCGCCACCCTCTGCGGCGAAGGCATCCATCATGGGGCCGTAGGCGCGGCGCATCGGCTCGTTGCTGCGCAGGTAGTCGTCAAGCACGTCGTCCATGCTCGCGCCGGCGACCAGCTGCAGCAGGGCGATCGCCCAGCCGGATCGGTCCTTCCCGGCCGTGCAGTGGATGACCGATGCGCCGGGACTGCTGGTGATGCGGGTGAGCAGGCCGCGGTAGCCGCGGCGGGCAGAGGGCAGGGTCACCAGATGCCGGTATGTCTTCAGCATGGACGACTTGGCCCGCCCGCCGCCGAAGGAGGCATTGATGTCGTCCACGCTGGCGCGGTCGACGTGCCCGTTGATGAGTGACGCGACCCCGGCCGCGCCGTTGTGAGGGTGGTCGGCGAGAACATCGTCGACCATCAGGGTGATGCCCGACGGCAGCGCATCCGGCCGCTGAGCGACCTCAACCGTGGTGCGTAGGTCGAAGACATCGCTGACCCCGATCGCGAGCAGCGCTTCCTGTGCCTCGATGGGGAGGCCGAACAGCGACGATGACCGGTAGACGAGGCCCCCGCGTGTGGGGCGTCCGGAATCGGTCAGCAGGCCGCCGGTATCGCGGAAGTTCGGGACCACCGCCTCAAGGATCTGGAGCCCTGCCTGGATGCGGGTGCGGGTCACGCCTCGCGCACGGCGCGGTTCACGGCGCTGATGATCGCCTTGAGCGACGACGTCGTGATGGACGGGTCGATGCCGACGCCCCACAGCACCTTGCCGCTGACAGCGCACTCGACATATGACGCCGCCTTGGCATCGCCGCCCGCTGACATCGCGTGCTCGGCGTAGTCGAGGACCCGGACATCGATGCCGTGCGTGGCGAGTGCATCGCAGAAGGCCGCCACCGGCCCGTTGCCGTGCCCGCCGAGCTGGAACTCCTCGCTACCGTCACGCAGGATCACGTCGATGCTGGTGTCGCCGTCGACAGCCGAGTCCTGCTTGACACCCATGAGCCGGAAGCGGCCCCACGGTGCCAGCGGATCCGGCAGGTACTCGCCGGAGAAGGCGCCCCACATCTCGCCGGGGCCGACCTCGCCGCCATCGGCCTCGGTGACCTGCTGGATCACGTGGGAGAACTCGATCTGGAGCCGACGCGGCAGGTCGAGCTTGTGCTCCGTGCGCATGATGTACGCCACGCCGCCCTTGCCGGACTGGGAGTTGACCCGGATGACCGCCTCGTAGGTGCGTCCGACATCCTGCGGATCGATCGGCAGGTAGGGGACCGCCCACGTGAAGTCGTCGACCGGAACGCCGGCGACAGCAGCGTCGGCCTCCATCATCTTCAGGCCCTTGTTGATGGCGTCCTGATGTGAGCCGGAGAAGGCGGTGTAGACGAGATCGCCACCGTAGGGATGACGCTCGTGAACGGGGATCTGGTTGCAGTACTCAACGGTGCGCCGGATCTCGTCGATGTCGGTGAAGTCGATCTGCGGGTCGACGCCCTGGCTGAACAGGTTCAGGCCCAGCGTGACGAGGCAGACGTTTCCGGTGCGCTCGCCGTTGCCGAACAGG
>CAJAKT010000043.1 GCA_903940375.1 uncultured bacterium
AATCGCAGTTGGTGCTGAGGTCGCGGCGTCGCGGAGCACCAGGTGGACGAGGGCGTCGACGCGCCGCTCTCCGATGAGCTGACCGTCGCGGATCGACTGATCGCGGATCGACTGATCGCGGATCGGCTTGGTGGCCTGCGCACGGGCATCGATGGCGGTCAGGCACGCGTGGGCCTGCTCGATCCCCATTCGGGCCAGCAGGGTCGCCATGCCGTCGCCCTCGTCGATGACCCGCACATCGCGGGTCTGGCGAGCCTCGTGGCGTCGGTGTGCGGCCGCCGCTGCATCGATCCGTTCGACGGCCCGGGCGGCCGCCCGTCGGGTGGCGGACACCCCGTGGCGCTCGGCGGTAGCGATGACGGCACCCTCGAGGTCGGCGCAGGCGCGACGGAAGGCCGCGCCGTCCTCATCTCCGGAATCCTGACCGGCCGAGCCCGCTGCCCATCGCGCGTAACCGGATAGTCGCTGGGCCGCGGCCGCGATCACGTCGGCCTGCCGGCCGGAGACATGGCCTCTGGCGAGGGCGGTGCGAGTCAGCGGAAGCAGTCCGTGCAGGAATCGGGCGGTGAGAACGCGATCGTGTGTCCATGATTCGGACCAGCCGGTCGCTGCAGCGATTTCCGATCGGCTGGCATCCTCGATGCTGATGACCGGTGCATCGGCGATCTCGTAGACGTCGACCTGTGGGCGTGGTCCGGCGATGGCGACAAGGGCATCTGACTGGATGGCCGTGAGCCAGCCCAGGGCGCGCTCGGTTGCCCGGAGAAAGCGCACGGCATCTGCGCCGTCGAGGTGATGTGGCCTGGTGCTGGCCAGGCGGCGGATCAGATCGATGCCCGGGGCCGCATCGAGGGAGACGACGCGATCGGACGGCCCATCGACGACGATGGCATCGAGCAGTGCCTGCCACTGCTCGTCGTCGATGCAGTCGTCGATGTCCATGACGACAACCTACGACGAGGGTCTGACACTGCCGAAAGCCTTGCGGTGCAACGGGTCAGACGAAGACCCGCTCGCCGGGCTGCGGCACGATGACCGCCACATCCCACGCAGCGCGGATGCGGTCGGCCAGTGCGCGTGAGGCATCCTCCTCGCCGTGATTGATGAACACCTGTGCTGGCTTGGTGTTGCACGACATCAGCCAGTCGACCAGCTCGCTCGCGTCGGCGTGCACTGAGAATGCCTCGATCTCGACGATCTCCGCGCGGACCGGCACGTACTGCCCGTGGATCTTCAGCTCGTGCACGCCATCGAGGAGCATGCGCCCCGGCGTGCCGACGGCCTGGAAGCCGACGAGCAGCACGGTGTTGTCACGGTCAGGCAGCAGGGCCTTGAGATGGTGGGTCACGCGTCCACCGCTGCCCATGCCGGACGCCGACACGATGATGCGGGCTCCGCCTCTGTCGAGGGCCATCGACTGCTGCGGGGTGGTGGCCTCCTGCACATTGGGCAGGTCGATCGCATCGGGTCCCTCGGCGACCGTCGCCGAGTTGATCTCCGGGTCGCCGTCCTGGATGGCCGAGACGTAGACCCGCATGCCGGCCAGCGCCATCGGGCTGTCGACGTGGATCGGTGCGACCGGGATGCGCTGCTGGTCCTGCAGCGTGCGCAATGCGCGGAGCAGGACTTCTGTGCGGTCGACGGCGAACGCCGGGATGACGACGGTGCCGCCGCGCTTGAGGGTGCGCGTGATGGTCGCCGCCATGCGGTCGAGTTCGGCTTCGACATCCTCGTGCTCGCGATTGCCGTACGTCGACTCGACGACGATGGCATCGGCATCGCATGGGGGGACCGGAGGCGAGAGCAGCGGATGGTTGCCACGACCGAGATCGCCGCTGAACACGATGGTCTTGCCCTTGACGTCGTCGGTGATCGTCACGATCGACGAGCCGAGGATGTGGCCGCCATGGTCCAGGTGCGCGGTGACGCCGTCGGCCGGATGGAACTCGATGCCGAACTCAACCGGCCGCAGCAGGGCAATGGCGCGCTCGGCGTCGTTCACGCCGTACAGCGGCTCGGGCTGGGCATGCCGTGAGTAGCCCTTCTTGCGCGCGAAGGCGGTGTCCTCCTCCTGCAGTTTCGCGCTGTCGCGCAGGATGATCGGCACCAGCTCGGCGGTGTTGGGCGAGCAGTACACCGGCCCGTCGAAGCCATCGCGGACGAGCGCGGGCAGATAGCCGCAGTGGTCCAGGTGCGCGTGGCTGAGGATGACCGAGGAC
>CAJAKT010000044.1 GCA_903940375.1 uncultured bacterium
CGGCACCCGGCAGCCACGTTACGGAAAGACCCACACGATCGTCGGCCACGTCCCTATCAGCGGTCCACCAACACCACCCGGCCCAGTGACAGCACTTTCATGATCATCGACGACCAGGGCAATGAAGTCATGCTGGGCCAGGCAGCCAGGAGCCCCAAACTGAGGCCACGACCAAGGTAACGGGCCATGTAAGGGCCAGAGTCGGCCTTGAGAGCCTCCTTGGACCTACGCGTTCCTGACCCGTTCGCTGTCCCCGAGGTCCACGCCCAACCTCGTTCACCTTCCGGCTTCCTCTGGCCCAAGGGCCCTGCTCCTCGCACTACCCGCCAGCGCCGTAACACTCCAGGATGAATGAGGCCTCGCAGGTCGCGCCTGACGTCATCGTCACTTGCTGAACGGCGTGGTTGTGTCGCTAGCACTTCAGGCAGGCGCAGGCACAAGGACCGGGCTCGACTCAGGCGACTTCCGATACGGCGTCCGGCGTCGAGTCGATCTTCGCTAGGCGGACGGCAGCGTCGACCGTCGGCAGGGTCAGTACGAATTGAGCACCTGGCCCGTAGTCGGGCTCCAAACGCACCGAGCCGCCCATCCGTTCCATGAGTTCGGTCGCCACCGAGAGCCCGAGCCCCGATCCCTCGCCGGCGCTCTTGGTGGTGAAGAAGGGCTCGAAGATGCGCCCTCGGACGTCAGCCGCAACTCCTGGGCCGGTGTCCGTGACGCGCACGCTCACGGCGTCTTCCGACTGCTCCACCGAGACCGTGATGCGGCGATCGCCACCCGACTTGACGGCATCACGAGCATTCAGGAGCAGGTTCAGAAGTGCCTGCTGGAACTCGTTGACGAGACCCATCACGGGTGGGATCTCCTCGGACGGCTGCAACGAGACCTCCACCTGCGCCTCATGCATCTGGCTCTCGACGAGTGTGACGACATTGGCGACGGCCGGGCCGACGTCGAATGGGGATGGACGCCCAGAGGAGCTGTGCCGGCTGAAGGCAAGGAGGCTCTTGGCGATCCGCCCGATGCGCTGAACCTCGTTGTAGGCCTTGTCGGTGTACTTGATGACCTCTTCATTCGTTGACCGCTTGCGGATGAAGGCGAGGTAGCCGAGGACTCCTGTCACGGGGTTGTTGATCTCATGGCTCACCGCCCCGGCCACCTTGCCTACGGCCGCCATCTGGGCCGAGCGCTGGAACTCCGTCCTCGACGCGACGAGCTCGTCCACCGTGTTCGTGAGTTCGCGCGACAGCTTGTCATTTCTCTCGGCCAGGGACCGCTGCTCACGAACGCGCTCCGTGAGGTCCGCACCGATGGAGGCCGACTGGGTCACCAGGACCCGGGCTCCTGGGAAGACCCACTCCGCCGGAATCGTGACCGTCGGCATCTCCTCCGCACCCTCGGAGAGCGAGGCGATCACATCGCGGTTCCAGCGCAAGGTCGCGCGGATGGAGAGGTAGAGGAGGAGAACGAGGTATACGGAACCCGCGAGAGCCAGCAGGGCGACGGGGACCAGGATCATGAAGGCGGTCTGCAGCCTGCCCAAGCTCTCCGTCACGGAGATGACATCCTGCTGGATCGCGTCACTCAGTTGATCCGACGACGTCGCGACGCCGATGCCGGCACGCTCCTTCTCTAGCGTCGTGGACGCCTCGGCGAGGCGCTGGCTCCACTGGGCGAGCCGACCGAAAGCAGTCGGCACAGCCGAGTGCTCCGCTCCGGTTGCATGCTGCTCCTCCAAGCGCATGAGCGCCCCCTGGAGTTCGTTGACGCCCTTCCCGAGTTCGGCAACCACCCGGGGATTCGCGGGGTCGTACTTATTCGCGACGTACACCACGTAGTTGAGGCGGTCCTGGGCGAAGGCCGCGTCAGAGACTCGGTTCGCCGCTGAGTTGCGCAACGCTCCGACCACGATCAGCGCGGTGAACGACACTGCCAGCAGTGCGAGCGCAGTCGCGAGGACGACCGTGTAGAAGTGTCCCGGACGACGTGGATTGCTCGTCGATTCGCTCTGCCTGATGGCTGTCATCCGATCGTCACTCGACTGGGGTCCACCGACGCGAGAGGCGCCGTGTCGACCATGTCTTCCGCGCTGCCGAAGTAGTCGGAGGGCGGGTACCCCTGGTCCTGGCTCAGGTATGTTCGGGCGTTGTCCAGGCCTTCGAGAAGCTGGTCTCCCAGACGTAGGTCCATCAGGTCGGTGTCGGACTGTTGAACGGTGTCGATCGTGGCTCCCAGCCCCTTCGCTATCAGCTCTCGGGCCCGTTGCGGGTCCTGCACCAGCAGATCCTGTGCCCGGAGGTAGGCCCTGAGGAGGGCGGGCGCCACGTCCGGGTGGACGCCCATTGTCCGCTTGCTCGCGATCACGGAGTCCAGAAGGACGTACGCCCCCGGGTCGCGGACGATGGCGGCGCGTCCGCCGAGCGCATCCACGGATGCGGAACTGTAGGGCTCCCTGCTGGCATGAGCGTCGATCGTGCCCGACTTCATTGCAGCAGCCATGTCCTTCAGGGCAATCTCGACGACCGTGTAGTCCCGTCCCTGCTGGAGTCCGTGGTCGGAAAGGGACTTGAGCGCGAAGACACGCGTGGCCGACATCGGAGGCAGCCCGATCCGCATCCCGACGAGGCTGTCGAGGGTGGCTTGTCCGGTATCGGAGGCGATGACGAAGTCGAAGTAGTCGTCATCGCTGGTGGACTGCGCAATGATCCGCAGATCCTTGTCGGTCCGGTGGACGTCGGTGGCGACAATCTCAGACCCATCGGAGAACGCGATCCCAGGGTCCTTGACGAACTCAGCCACAGCCGTGTTTCCCTGGTCGAAGTCCTTGATCGTGACGTTCAAGCCCTCGTCGGCGAAGTACCCCTCGGCGGCGGCGATCCGAGCGAAGCCCGTGGACACGTACCTTCCCAAGTAAAGGGTGACATCCACCGGAGGTTCCCTGTCACTCCTGACCACGATGAACGCCGTGAGCCCCGCCAGGCAGATCGCGCA
>CAJAKT010000045.1 GCA_903940375.1 uncultured bacterium
CCAATCCGGAGACTCCGTTGGCTAATCCGATGGACCTCTTCGCCCAGGCCGCAAACCACGGCGGACTGTGGCGTGCGCCCTACGCGCCACGCAGCGTGCTGGGCATCGCCGCGCTCCTCGGCATGTTCGAGTCCCGCGCATGAGCGCGAACACCTCGGTCGCGGCGGCGATCCTCGAGCTGCTCGGTCGTCACGGTGTCGAGCGGGCGTTCGGCATCCCCGGCGTGCACAACCTGCCGTTCTGGGATGCCGACTCCGAATCTGCGCCACGCATCGTCGGCGTGCGGCATGAGCAGGCAGCCGGCTATGCGGCCGACAGCCTCTATCGAGCAACCGGCAAGCCTGCCGCCGCCCTGCTGACCAGCGGACCAGGCGCGGCAAACGTCGTCGCAGCGTTCGGCGAGGCCTTCATCAGCGGGTCACCCATGATCGTGCTCGCGAGCGAGGTGGGACAGGCTCTCCGTTCGCCGGCAGGGCCCCGCGGGATCCTGCATGAAATGGCCGACCAGGGTGCCATGTTCGAGGCGTTCGGCGCGACGGCCCGCCGCGCCCGCACGCGGCAGGAGGCGATCGCGTCCACCGTCCTCGCCCTCCGCGAGGCCTGGGGGCCACCGCCACTGGGCAGTTACGTCGGGGTTCCGTCCGATGTCCTGGGCGAGGAGTGGACGGCCGCCATTCCGCACATCCCGCGACTGCCCGCACCCGGTGCCGACCCGCACGAGGTCACCGACCTCGCCGAGCTCATCAGCACCTCGCCGCGCGTCGTGCTGTGGCTCGGCGGTGGGGTCGTCGCGGCGGAGGCCGAGGAGGCCGCTCGCGCCCTCGCACACCGCCTCGGTGCACCGGTGCTCACGAGCTACGCCGGCCGAGGACTGCTGGCCGGTGATCCGCTGCTCGTCGACGCCCCCGTCCACGAACCCGAGGTCGGTGCCCTGCTCGCGTCAGCCGACCTGCTGCTCGTCATCGGCTCCTCGTTCGACGGGATGAACACCAAGAACTGGCGCATCGACCTGCCGCCGCGTCGCGCAGCGCTCACCCTGGGCAGCCTGATCCATCGCACCATCGACTTCGACTGCGTCATCAGCGCAGATGTCGCCCTCGGGCTCGCGTCACTTGCCGAGATCCTCGACGACATGGGCGTGGCCGACCGCGAGCCGTGGGCCGACACCACATCGATCCGACCCACCATCGTCACCCGTCTCCTGGCCGACCCACGCACGACGAGCGCGATGACATGGGTTCAGCAGGTGGGCGCAGGCTGGCCCACGGATGGTGCGGTGGTGTGCGACATGGCTGTCGGCGCCTACTGGGTCGGCGGCTACAGCAGCCAGCCGCGGACGCGGCGCCTGCAGTACCCCGTCGGCTGGGGCACGCTCGGCTACGCGCTTCCTGCGTCGATCGGGCCCTCGTCCATCGGCATCCCGACACTTGCCGTCTGCGGTGATGGCGGCCCGATGTTCGCCCTCGGTGAGCTCGCGACCATCGCGCAGGAGTCGCTGCCGGTGACGCTGCTCGTGGTCGACGACGGGGGCTACGGCATGCTGCGCTTCGACCAGCAGGTCTTCGGCCACCCCGAGCGTGGCGTCGACCTGCTCACCCCCGAGTGGCATTCCCTGGGTGCTGCGTTCGGCATCGCCGCAGAGACGGTCAGCGACGTCGGTGAACTCTCCGCCGCACTGCATCGCGCGCACGAGGCCAACCTCCGCGGCGAGCCGCGCATTGTCGTGTGGCCCCAGCGGCTGCATCCGCCTCGCACGACGTCGCCACGCTGGTTCGAAGAGACCAGTGGCTGACGACAACCCGTCAGCGCCGGCTCCGAGTCAGCCTGTCGGCTGGTTCGAGCTCTTCTTCGACCTCGTCGTCGTCGCGTCCGTCAACGTGACCAACGACCGCTACCTCGAGCACCCATCCGCCAGCACGGCTCTGATCGCGATCCTCGGCCTGATCTCACTGTGCTGGGTGTGGTTCCTGACCACGACCGCCAACAACGTCTACCCCGTGTCCGGCGCGCTCCGCCGCGGACTCGTGCTCGTGCAGATGGGCGCACTCATCCTCGCTGCACTGGCGATCGACTACGGGGATCCCGTTCGCATGAGCCGTGGACTCGCGGTCTACGGCCTCGCGCTGATCATCTCCGCCGCGCTCTTCTTCCTCGGGGGTGGCGGCTCCATGCGCGCACCCCTTGCCCGGCAGGCAGTCTTCGTATCCATCGGCGGCGCCATCTGCGTGGTGGCCGGGCTCGTCGGACCTGAACTGCTGTGGCCATTTCTCGTCATCGCACTCGTCATCGGCATCATCCCCGGGCTCACGGTGCACCGGGCAGCATCGCCACCCGTGTTCGTCGCACGGCCCGACCACCTGCGCGAGCGCCTCGGACTGTTCATCCTCATCGTCCTCGGCGACGGCTTCCTGCTCCTCGTCCAGGCACTCGGCACCAAGGGTTCGGTACCGAACCTGGGCGTCTTCGCGATGACGTTCATCATCAGCGTCTCCATCTGGGCGCTGTACTTCGAGGGCACCTTCCCGCACAGCGTCAGCATGGTCGGCATGCGCTGGCGGCTGTCCCTTCTTGCGCACCTGACCCTCGTCTTCGGGATGATCGCCACGCTCGACTGTCTTGTGCTGTTCACGGCACGCGAGCAGGACCGACTCGGTGAGCAGCACCTCGCCTACTTCGCCGGCGGTGTCACGGTGATCCTGCTGTCCTTCGCCGTGCTGGGCTTCTGTTCGCATGGCCGCCTGGGCCTCGTCGGCATGGTGCAGGTCCTGTCCGGTCTGACGGTCGCCGTGGCCGGCGTGGCCTGGCTGCCGGGCGCGGACGTGCCCGTGTACTCGGTCATGCTGGTCGCCGGCCTCATCGTCGGCGCCAACGCAGCCTTCGCCGTGTGGCGGATTCGGGCGAACATCCCGATCCCCCAGACCCACTGAACCACGACGTACCCTTGGCAGATGCCCGCTCCTCAG
>CAJAKT010000046.1 GCA_903940375.1 uncultured bacterium
CCCGCGGGAAAGTGCCACAGAGAACAGACCGCCAGGCAACTGGTAAGGGTGAAACGGTGGTGTAAGAGACCACCAGCGCATGGGGTGACTCATGCGGCTCGGTAAACCCCACCCGGAGCAAGGTCAAAAGGGCTGCAAGGCCTGTGCAGACGAGCGGCCCGCTCGATGTCTGCAGGTAGACCGCACCAGGCCGCTGGCAACAGCGGTCGCAGATGGATGATCACCGGTCAGCTTCGGCTGATCACAGAATCCGGCTTATAGGCTGGCTCGTCCCCCGCCCGCCGTACTGACCGATCAGGTCAGGCCGCGCCGCCGGCCTTGCGTCGCTTGTAGAACAGGGTCTGCATGGCCAGGATCCGGCGGTGCTCGGCCTCGAACTCGGCGAGGGTCTCGAGCGCGTCGATCTCTTCGTCGGTGAACGACTCGAAGGGCGCATCCCCAGGGGACGCGGCGGTGACATCCCTGAGGCGACCGGTTTCCGGCTCCATGGCATTGACGCTAACACCGCTGTGACGGCACCCGTGGGAGCCGGTCGCGTGTCGCGCGGCCGTCAGTTCGGCTCGATAGCGGCGAGGTGCTCGGCCACCACCTGGCAGGCCGACCCCAGGGCGGCAAACTGAGTGGGAGTCAACTGGTCGACGAGGTGGTCGCGAACGCTCTGCACGTGATCCGGTGCCGTATCGACGAGGGTGCCGTAGCCCCTCTCCGTCAGAGCGGCGAAGGCCCCGCGCTTGTCATCGGCACATGACCGACGCTCGACGAGTCCGGCCTTCTCCATGCGGTCGATCTGGTGGGAGAGTCGGCTGCGCGAGGAGAGGGTGACCTCAGCGAGCTCGCTCATGCGCATCTGCCGGTCGGAATTCTCGGAGAGCCGGACCAGGATCTCGTAGTCCGCCATCGTCAGCCCGTGCTGGGCCTGCATCTCGCGGGTCAGCCGGTCGTGGAGCAGGAGCGAGGCAGCCAGCCAGGCGCGCCAGCTGCGCTGCTCGTCCTCGCTCAGCCACTGGGTCATACCGGCAGCATAGCCGATGTAGTTGAAAACCGGACTTTCGGGCGGTCAGGCGTCGAGATCCCAGACGCGCACGCCGCCGAGGATGCCGGAGGTGTTGGGCACGATCTCGCCCTTGGGGCCGATATCGGCCGGGGAGAGGTGCTTGGCGTTGCCACCGCCGACGTAGATGCGATCGAAGAACAGCATGTCGTCGAATGCCGCGATGGCCTTGCGCACGCGCTTGCTCCAGCGATCGTTGCCGATCTCCTTGCGCTGGGCATTGCCCAGGGAGATGTCGAACGTGAGGCCGTCCTTGAAGGGACCGTGAGACAGCTCAAGGTGGGGGAGCAGCGCGCCCTCGTTGAAGAGCGCCGTGCCGACACCGGTACCCAGGGTCATGACGAACTCGAGCCCGCTGCCACTGGCGACCGCGCAGCCCTGCATGTCGGCGTCGTTGACGACCTTGGTGGGGAGCTGAAAGGACTGCGCAAGGGCATGGGCCAGATCGAAGCCATGCCATGCCTCGGCAAGGTCGCGGTCACGCTCGCCGCCATACTCCGCGCGCGACAGTGACGGGACCTCGATGACGTGACCGTGCCGAACCAGCCCGGGGAAGCCGACCGAGACCCGGTGCACACCGAGGATCGGGCGAACCAGATCGACAACAGTCTCGACAAGGCGATCAGGCGGGCACGGGTAGGGCGTGTCCACGCGAACGCGCTCGGTGGTCATGATGCCCTGCGCGTTGACGATGGATGCCTTGCAGCCGCTGCCGCCGATGTCGATCGAGAGGGTGAGGACGTCGGGGGGCCAGATCGTGTCGGTCTTCGCACTCGTCATCGGGATGTCCCTTCATCGGCGCTGGTCGGCAGAGTGAGGATCTCGCAGCCGTCGTCGGTCACGAGCAGCGTGTGCACGCACTGCGCCGTCCATCGGCGGTCCTTGGTGACAACAGTCCAGGTGTCGTCCCAGATGTCGTAGTCGTAGGTGCCGAGGGTGATCATCGGCTCGATGGTGAACGTCATCCCCGTCTCCATCTGCGTCTGCAGGCTCGGATCGTCGTAATGCGGGATGACGAGACCGGTATGGAAGGACGTACCGATGCCATGGCCGGTGAAGTCCCGGACCACTCCGTAGCCGAATCGACGGGCGTAACTCTCGATGACGCGACCGATGACACTGATCGGGCGGCCGGGGGCCACCGCCTTGATCGCTCTCCGCGTCGCCTCCTCCGTGCGCTCGACAAGGAGGCGAACATCCTCGTCGACATCGCCGACGAGGAACGTGGCATTCGTATCGCCGTGCACGCCGCCGATGAACGCGGTGATGTCGATGTTGCAGATGTCGCCATCGATCAGGATGGTGGAGTCGGGGATGCCGTGGCAGATGACCTCGTTGAGCGATGTGCACAGGGACTTCGGAAAGCCCCGGTACCCGAGAGTCGACGGGTACGCGGCGTGGTCGCAGAGGTACTCGTGGCCGACGCGGTCGAGTTCCTCGGTGGTGACCCCGGGCCGGATCGTGCGGCCCACCTCTGCGAGTGCGTCGGCGGCTATACGGCCAGCAATGCGCATTGCCGCGATCGTCTCCGCGTCCTTGCGCTCCGGTCCTTCGTAGGGCGTAGGCGCTGGCCTGCCGACGTACTCCGGTCGCGGAATGGCGGTGGGGACGGAGCGCATCGCGGAGATGGTCCCGGGCGAGAGGGGTTCGCGCTGGGCACGTGACATGGCCAGAGTCTAGGACCGCTCGCCGGTCGCTATGTTTGGGGATGA
>CAJAKT010000047.1 GCA_903940375.1 uncultured bacterium
CACCACGCAGGTCCAAGAAGCACCGATAAGTACTGAGAAGTGAAGGTGAGGACGATGTCTCGGCGTTCCGTTAAGGCCCGAGGCATCGTCCTCACCTCGTTCGTTGGGGCGGTCGCGCTCGCGCTGGCCGCCTGCACACCGCCGCTGCCTCCGGATGTGCTGGCCGCGCAGGCCGAGGCGCAGATCGTGTGCCAGACCGGTGAGGCTCAGGTCTCGGTTCCGGAGACCCTCGCGGGCTCCATGGATGCAGTGGGCACGGCACTGAATGGCATCTGCCCTGATCAGACTGTGCTCGAGGTGCCGGCCGATCAGGCCGCACCCGTGGCCCTGGTGGACCGGACGCCGACGGCCGCGGACATCACTGCGTTCGACACGGCGAACTGCCCGGCAGGCGACACGATCGTTGTACCGGCGTTCGCATATCCCGTGACCCTGGCCTACAACGTCATCGGCCTCGAGGGCGTGGTCATGACCCCGGAGATCGTCGGTGGCATCCTCAGCGGCTCGATCACCTCGTGGGAGGACCCGCTGATCCTCGCGGCCAATGACGGCTTCGACTTCACCGGGTTGCCGCCGTTCACCCTCATGAGCATTGATACGCCGCAGGGCTCGGTGGAGGCGATGACCGCCTGGGTTGCGTCCAAGGCGCCGGAGTCGTGGACGGCCGGAACGGTCGGAACCCTCGAGGGATCCCAGACATTTCCCACTATCGCCGACATGATCGGGGAGATGATGGTCGTCGACAGTGCCATCGCGGTCCTGCCGATCTATCAGGCGCTCAACAACGTCCTGCCGATGGCAAACCTGGCGATCACGCTGGATGACGGTACGGAGCTCGTTGTGACAGCGGACGACGTCCAGTTGTACAAGGTCGGTTCGGGCGCCACCACGATCACGACCGACGAAAAGGGCAACATCTTCGCCAGTCCGGCAACGGGCGGTGTCCCGGTCGAAGGCAACTTCGACATTGCGTCCTCCAAGATCGTGCTTGGTGAGGGCGCGCCGCTGGTCGGTTGGCCGGTGCTCGGCTACGCCCATCTGCTCGTCTGCAATGACCCGGGCAATCCAATGGGCCTGTCGCTGGCGCAGTACGTCGTCAGGCTGGCTGGGCAGGGTGCACTCGAGACCTTCGGCGTGACCCCGATGCCGGAGCCGATCCGCATTCAGACGTTCCTGCCACTCAAGGTCACGGTCCAGGTCGGCGAGGACGGCTCCTTGCCGAGCGTCTCGCCAGCAGCGCCCTCCGCGGCGTCGGCGGCCGCTTCACCTACAGCTTCCTGACCCGAGCAGCGAGAAGCGCGCCGCCCTGCTGGGCTGGCGCGCTTCTCGTTCCCATGGGGAGGGCTCAGATGAAGAGCAGCTGTGCTCCGTCTGTCATCTCAATGAAGTCGCTGGCGTTGATGATGTCGTCGACACCATCCCAGAGGTCTTCCTTCTTCAGGTGATTCATGTCGGCGCTGAGCCGGCAGGCCCAGATGTGACCACCGGAACCCTTGATCAGTTCGAGGAACTCCGGCACGGCCGGGATCTCCAGCGCGTCCATCGACTTCTGCATCATGTGCGTGGCCATGGACGTCATCCCGGGGAGCGGTGCAAGGGCGGCAGGAATGTGCGTCGCCGTGTTGCCGACGGGGGAGAACTTCAGGTGCTCCATGCGGCCCTTGGTGATCATGTCGAAGCCCCAGAAGGTGAAGAACAGGTGCAGCTCAACTCCCTCACCGAGGGCGGCGTTACCGAGGATGAGGCCCGGGTAGGCCATGTCCAGGGTGCCCTTCGAGCAGATGATGGCCAGCTTGCGGCCGGCATGCTCGTCATCGTCGAATGCGGGCACGATCATGTCTTGTGTTGCAGTCATCTTGAACTCCTCGGTATCAGACGCAGCCGTGCGGCTTGGGCAGCCCGGCAATGTAGGCCATCTTCTTGGCGGGCTTCTTCGGGAACAGGACGAAGAGGGTCTTCGTATCGATGCCGCCGGCTGTGGACACCCGGCGGATGGTCGGGGTCTCGCCCTTGACCTTGAAGTCCTCGCGCAGGAAGCGGATTGCCTTCCAGTGCTCGTCGGTCATGTCGACGCCGATGGCCGTGGCGAGGGCGGTGCCCGTTGCCTCGTCCCACTCGTCGTAGACGGTCATGAAGCCTTCGTCATCGACGGTTACTTCGTGCCCGTTGATGGTCGTCGTTGGCATGTCGTTTGCTCCTTCTTCCCTACTTGGCTGCGATGAGATCGGTGCGCTTGCCGGACAGTGACATCAGAGTGCTGATCGGAAGGGGTCGTCCCGGCATCAGCATGTTCCAGTAGACCCAGCGGAAACCGAGCTTGCCGATGTGATTCAGCCGGCCCTCCTTGAGCAGGCCCATCGGCCCGAGCGCGCCGTACGGGAACTTGCCCGGCAGCGGCTCGGTGTCGTAGTTGAAGTCGATGAGCATCGCCTTGCCGCCACCGGTCTCGATGAAGCAGTTGGCGTGACCGTCGAACTTGTGAGTCATCTCCTTGCCAGCAATGAGCTGGAGGAAGTTGTCCATGAAGATGTCGACCTCGAAGTGCGCGACGGAGCCGGCCTTCGATGCCGGGATGTCGTTGGCATCACCGAGCGCGAAGATGTTCTCGTGGGCCTTCGACTGCTGCGTGAACTTGTCGACGGGGACGAGGTTGATGTCGTTTCCGAGACCTGATCGCTCGACGTAGTCAGCACCCATGTTCAGCGGGATCGTCACGAGCAGGTCGAACGGGACCTCTGTCTCGTCGTAGGCCACGATCTTGTGGTCCTCGACATCGACGCTCTCGATCATGAAGTCGGGGACGACCGTGATGCCCTTCTCCTCCAGGGTGTTGCCGAAGGCCTCAGCCGCGATGGGCTTGGTGAAGGCGGCATCGAGCGGGGTCACGTAGGTGATCTCAACCTTGTCGCGCATCCCCTTGTCCTTGAAGAATGCATCCGCGAGGAAGGCGAACTCGAGCGGGGCCACCGGGCACTTGATGGGCATCTCGGTGATGTGGATGACGAGCTTGCCGCCCGTCCAGGCCTTCAGCTTCTCGGCCAGGGCGACGGAGCCGTTGTACGAGTAGAACTCGTGCAC
>CAJAKT010000048.1 GCA_903940375.1 uncultured bacterium
CGTCGCTGGCGGTTGACGCCTCGAGACCCGGCCTCCCGTGCCTGCTGGACGACCGCGAGCACGAGATCCCGAACGGCGTCAGTCGCGAAGACGAATTCGGCTGTGTCGACGTCGAGCTCCGCGATCCACTGGGTGACCAGGACGTCGCCCGCATCGGTGCCCACCGGCTCGCGGAAGGCGGGGATCAGCGACGCGTACCCGAGGCCGAGCTCGACCAGGCCAGCGCCCACGGTCGCGAGGGCAGGCTGGTTGGCCGGGAGCCGGACCTGCACGTACTCGGCGCCCGAGCGCTGCATCTGGTGCAGCGCCGTGGTGATCTCGTCGACGAGGTCAAGGCCGACATGCTCCACATCGACGAGGCCGAAGCGGTTGTCGGAGTTGAAGGTGGTTGCCATGACCGCGTGCTCGGGACAGTCCGGATCCCGCCGGGCATGCTCAAGGTCTCGCGGCCAGTCACTCGCCGCGAGCACCAGGCGGGCCATCGGCTCGTACGGGCCGGGAATCCACATGGTCGCGGGCGCGAGCGGACGAAGCGCCGAGTAGGCCACTGAGAGCGAGCCACGCGATGTCTGCACCCCGTCGGTGATGCCGACCTGCTGGATCGGGTGGGTCATGTTGAGGTACGCGCCGATAATCGTCGCGCCCTCCTGGAGGGCGATCTGCTGCGTTGCGGGATGCGTGAGGACGGGCTCACGCAGACGGCCCAGCACCTCCATCTCCGTCAGGCGAGCCAGCAGCCGGTCACCCAGGGCGCCGGCGAGGCCGCGACGGCGGAAGCGCGGATCGGTGACCGTGCCACCCGTCTCGACGGCCGTCGGCGACAGGAAGATCGCGCCCCAGTGCGACGCCACCTCGCCGGATGCCGTGACGGCGACCTCGCCGATGCGGTCACCGGACTCGAGTGCAGCCGCGATCCGCTCCGGGTAGTACAGGCTCGGATTCGGGTAGGACCAGCCGTAGCAGCGGTACACCGCACGCGTCAGAGCCGGTGCATCCTCTGCGCGCAGTTCACGGAAGGTCACCTCCTCCGGACTCGGAGCGGCATCCTCCGGGACGACCTCGAGGGTCTCCGTGTTGAGCATCCGATTGTGCGACGGCAGCGCGAATCGCACCTCGCTGACATTGCCCGTGCCGTCGGTGCGCGCCTCGGCCGCCGTGGCTACACCAGCATCGAGCAGGGCCAGCACGCCATCCGGCGGACCCGTGACCGGCTCCCCGAAGTCGCGCAGGGTTGCCACGAACTCCGTGCCGCGAACGGTGCCGGAGAGGTGCAGGGTGTCGTCCTCCTCGCCACCGCTGAGGCGGCGGCGGGCGTCGGCCGCGAGCTGGCGGACGACCAGTCCAACGCCCTCACCGTCGCCGCCGGACATCGTCATCGCGGTACGGGCACCGGCCGCCAGCACGGCGGTTCCGGAATCGTCAGCACGGGCGGTCAGGGAGAACACGCAAGAACCCTAGTCATCCGTTTGGGCTGGCGGATCCCCTCCCATGAGTGCAGACATACGCCGATTTGTGACGTATCGTCGCTTCAACACCGATTCAGGGACGGTAGACATGACACGAGCACGTACGGGCCTGCTGGCCTCCACCATCATCACCGGCATCCTGCTGGCCACCGCAGCCCCCGCGATGGCCGGCGACACCGGCGCGGCACTGCGCAGCCCGGTTGGTGACTGGCGCACCAAGACGAATGGCATCGCGCAGACCGTCACCTTCACGAAGGACGGACTCGTCTACGGCGACTCCGGCTGCAACCGGTTCACCGGTGGTTACACCATCGACGGCGACCGGATCGAGATCGGCCCGCTGGCCTCGACGATGATGATGTGCCCGCAGCCGCAGATGGACGCCGAGCAGTCCTTCCTGTTCAAGATGCAGGCCGCCAAGAGCTTCATCGCCACGAAGAAGGTCCTCAAGATCTTCACGATCAAGGATGTCGTGCGGTTCGTGGCAAACTGACGGGGTGCCACGTGCGGTCGTCCTGTCTCACGACTGGATAGCCCACGAACTCGGACACCTCGAGCCCTGGCTGATCGACAGCGGCTTCTCGATCGTGCGCGTCTATCGCGAGGAGCAACCGTCGATACCCGACGGTGACCTGCTCATCGTGATGGGCTCGCCACATTCGGTCGTCCCCGGATTCCGCGGTGCCAGCGCTGACGCCGAGATCGAGGCCGTGCGCGCGTGGGTCGCCCAGGACCGGCCGTACCTCGGTCTGTGCTTCGGAGCGCAGGTGCTTGCGACGGCGCTCGGTGGCAGTGTGCGCAGGATGCCGCAGGAGTTCCTCGGCTACGTGCCCGTCGAAGCCGATACCCCGCACACCGCGCTGGGCGACGGCCAATGGACGGTGTGGCACAACGACGGCATCACCGCACCGCCCACGTCCGAGTTGATGGGCTCGCTGGACCACGCCGATCTTGCCTTCCGCGTGGGGCGCGCTTGGGGTCTGCAGCCGCATATTGAGGTGACGCCCGAGACCCTCGAGCGCATGGCAGTCGCCCTCGGGTCGACCCCTGAGCAGTACCAGCCGATTGTCGACAAGTTGCACGGCGATGCTGTCGATAATGCTTCGCGTGCACGAGTTCTGCTCGGCACATTCCTCGAGCAGACGTCAATGGCCTAGGACGGAGCCAGCGTCCCAGCGAAGATCTGCCAGGCCAGCAGCGACTTCGCCACCAGGCTCAGCACGATGTACGTGCGCTCACCATTCAGGTAGTTGGCCCACCGACCAACGCGCTTGTACTGCAGCCACTGCACGATCGCGAAGATGTTGAAGAAGATGAACAGCGAGATGATGATTCCGTATACGAATGCTGGCGGTTCAGCCGCCGACTTCGCCCCCGGTGCAATCACGTAGAGCAACACGACCAGCCACGGAACGATGCCAGCGATGCAGCCGAAGATGAATGGCAGCCACCCGCCGTCACCCGGTGTCTCGTACTTCTCCTGCAGCCACCCGAACAGGATCATCGACGCGTTGACCCCGAAGATCGCGATCAGGGCAGCGGCATCGCTGATGCCGACGATCTGCGCGATGAGCACGATCATGACCGACGAACTGACGGAGTACTCGACCCACCGGAAGTAGTTGTGCTGCGCAACGAGGCCGGCCGCGTAGCGGCGGTAGAACAGGGGGCTCGCCACGAGGAAGTGGAACAGGGCAGAGAGGGCGAAGAAGATCGCCACACCGACGGCGACGCGTGACTCGAAGAGCACAACCGGAGCAGCTGCCGGGGTCCCGGGCGGCCCTTCCATGTAGGCCGCCGTCACCGGCAGTGCGAAGTCATTGGCCAGCACCAGGATGAGAATGAGCTGAACCAGATGAGCGAAGCCGGCGATGACATTGAGTCGCCTAAGCCGGCCCAACTGCTTGGCCTGGTCGCTGGTCGGTTCGGGTGCCGTGATCGTCGTCATCCATTGATCGTCACACGGGTGGCGTCTGACCGCGAATCGGCGGCCCGCTCAGCACCATACGGAACGCGGTATCGACCAACTCGGTGGCGTGGGCAAGACCACCACGGCTCTCCTGCGCTGCCTGCGTGTAGGTGAAGATCGGGGCGAACTGGTGCAAGCCCACCCGAACTACCTCGTGTCACATGCCGCGGAGTTGCGCGCGGTCCTCGAGCACTGAAAGAGTCAGATGCGCTTTTTGGCATGCGCTACCGACCGCGTAGTCTTACCCGCGGCGCACCCGGTCACGAATGCGCCCTCAAGAGGCATAACAGGGGGTGGCCGTGTCTGGGCCCACCGGCGCTTTCCCGCAGATCGCCAGGGACATCCTCGGTGCGTTCATCCTGCTGGGTGCATTCATCGTCTCGCACCTCCTGACCCCCGAACTTCCGGGCCACGTCTTCGGCCTGTGGCCGATCGGCGGCGTCATGATCGGGGTACTCCTCTGCGTACCGCCCCGACGCTGGTGGCCGTTCCTCGCCGTCACGACAGTGGCGGAGATCGCCTGGTTCGCTCAATCCTGGGGAACGGATACGGCGATTGCCGTACGCACGGGCACGGACCTCCTGGTCATTACGGGCACGGCCTACCTTCTCTCGCGAACCCGCTCTGCCCGCCTGCGCGGGCCGTCCTCCGTCTGGGCCTTGAGCGGCGTCGGCCTCGTGACTGCAATGGTCCGACTCTTGAGCTACCAGGCCGCCGTCGTACTCGACCCCGGCGTCGACCAGCAAGGCATCTACTTCCGCGGTGTGGTGCTCCTCGGCACGATGCTCTCGATTCTCGTCATCACACCCGTCACCCTCACCCTGCTCACCACGCCGTGGTCGTCCTGGCCAAAGGGTCGCGACGTGCAGCGCATGGTCTTGCCTGTTGCGGCAGTCGTCCTCGCCATCGTCGTTGCCGGGTCCCCACTTCTCGCTGACTTCGAGGCGCGCGAGTTCCTCATCGTCCCCGCGATGGGCTACGCCGCGCTGACCCTGCGTCGCCGTGAGATCACCGTCCTCCTCACTGTCGTGACCGCGTTCCTGGTCGGCTCGACCCTGCGCAACATGGGCATGTACTCCTCCACTGACCCCACCGACTTCGCCCAGTTGCAGGCGGTCACACAGGCACAGACGCTCTCACTCGTCACCGCACTCGTCACGTGGCTGATCTTCACGCTGCGAGCCAAGCTGTCATCGTCGAACGTCGAACTGCGCGCGATCGTCGATCAGGGCAGCACCATGATCGAGTCGCAGCGACCACTCGACACTCAGGCACACCCGAACCAGGCCGTCCTCGACTTCTTCGAGATCCCAGCCGAAGACTTCACGAAGTACCACTTCACGGAACTCACGCACCCCGACGATCTGGCTGTGGAATTGCCGCTCGTCGAGGCTTGGGAGTCGGGCGAGGTCGACACCATCGATTGGATCAAGCGCTACCGGATCCCAAATGGGAAGGTGAAGTGGGCGCGCCTCACCATGGCTCGCGCCTACGACGACGTGAACGAGGAGGAGGTGTGGGTCAGTCAGGCGACTGAGGTCACAGCGGAGGAGGAGGGCAAACTCCAGCTCGAGCGTGATGCGAACTTCGACAAGATCACCGGCCTGCCGAGCCGAGTCGCGATCACGCGTGCACTCGATCGCATGCTCACCGAGGCACCTATCGGGCAACGTGTGGTGGTCTCGCTCGTCGACGTCGGCGACTTCCTCGTCATCAACCGAGCGCTCGGCTACGAGGCGACCGACGAGAGCATCGCGGTGCTGGCACGACGCCTCACGGGAACGGTGCCACCCGGTTCCGCCGTAGGCCGCTTCGATGGCTCACTTCTTCTCGTGGTGACACCCGATGCCGATGATCAGTCGGCTGCCCTCGAGCGCCAGTGCCGGGACATCCTTGCGGGCATCGGCACCGA
>CAJAKT010000049.1 GCA_903940375.1 uncultured bacterium
ATCCCGACAGCACGCGCCACCGTCAAGGTCGGCACGGACTATCTCAAGGTGCTGGCTCGGCGTGGGTCGCTGCCGGCAGAAGACTGGCGGTTCCGGGAGAACGTCGGCCCCTAGATCGCTGAGCTGAATTCATAGCGCCGCTTGAGTCGGTTGCCGATCCTGTATCCGATCATTTGGTCGTGCTGCAGTCGGCCGACTACGACGCCGGGCGAGACGCCGATCTGCTCGGCGAAGGTGGCGATGGACTCAAGGGTCTTGAGCTCAGGCAACCCAGCCGCAGCGGACCCAGGGATCAGGACGTCCTGCGCGAACTCGTCTGCCTGATCCTCCATGACACGACGCTCCGGTGAACGATCAGCACCGTCGTCAATGAAGACCTCGCTCCTGCCATGTAGGAGCACGTGGCCGATTTCGTGGAACAGGGTGAACCACAGGTGATCATCGGTCTTGTGTCGCAGTGAGAGCTGGACGACAGGTCGCCCCGACACCCAACGGGCCGCGCCGGAACAGCGCGCTCCCGGAACCTCAGGGATGAAGACGACCGTCAACCCCGCCTTCCCACACAGGGACGTGATCGCTCCAACAAAGACCCCGGGATCCGGTTCCAGGGTGAGGGCGCGAAGACGGGGAAGTGCCGACGTCAACAGCTCCTTGTCGTACGGCCCAACGGCCACGCTCTTCGCCTCGATCTCTCCGAGGCGCAGCCACGTCGCGACGGCCCCGGGATGTGCCTCGAACGCCGCCGATCGCCGGTATGCCGCGGCTGGCGCAGCCCAGTGCATCTGCCACGCACGCGGGTCGGAAACCCCGAAGAAGTCACACACCTCACGCAGCACCGTGACCTTGTCCTGGCGAGGTGCGGTGACGTGTCCGCGCCTGCGCAGTTCGGTAACCGGGATCTGGTCGAGGAAATCCACCTGGGCGGCCAGTTCTGCATGTCGCTGCAAACGTGCCGTGTCCTCGGCGAACAGGGCCTGCAGCGCATTCCAGGTTCGAGCCGGGATCCCGGTGACAGCCTCCAGTCGCAGGCTGGTCTCGGGCGTGACCGGCGCATGACCTCGGACCATCTGATTGAGGGCCTTGGCCGACATCCCGATGCGGTTCGCGAGTTCGGCCTGCGTCATGCCGCTCTCCTCGAGCCATTCAGCGATCGTCTCGCCCGGGTGCACGGCGTATCCCGGCAGGAAGGCAGTGCCCTCGATGCCATGCGCTGACGTGGTGGCCATGGAAATCTCCTTGCGTTGTTGGTGCGGTGATGCTCAACGCATGCCTACGTTGCCTCGGTGCTCAGTGGTAGTCGACGATCTCGACGACAGTTGCCCGCTCGACCAGTGCCCAGTCGACGCCACCCGTCGCCGTCCTCGGCACGGGAGGCGTGGCTCGGATGATGAGTCGGAGTGGCTGCTCGAGGTCGGCTGACCACTGCACCGCTGGATTGCAACTCTTTACCTCCTAGGTAAAGATACATGATCGCCTCGCGGCCCGGAATATGTCCCCCGGGCACGTCACCAGACGAAGTCACCCTCGGAGAATCGTGGCGTCACCGTCTGACAACAGACAGAAGCCCGAGGGCTCAGGTGCGTGGGACCGCGAGACCGCAGCGAAGGAGGCGGAGCCAGCCCTAGCCGAAGACGAAAGGCGAGACGAAGTCGGCCAGCGCCGGGAACTCCAGGTCTCGCGGCATCACGATGGGTGACGACGAGCGCGGCACGATGCCCGCCGAGTCGGCCCGAATACCGGCGTACGAAGCAGGATCGTCGAACGGGATGTCCTGGGCGTAGCAGACGATCGTGTGATCCTCGAGCGCCTCGTAGGCGTGCGCGCAGCCCGCCGGCACGAGCAGGCCGCCCGTCGAGGGGTTGAGCTCGATCTCGAACAGTTGCCGCTCCATCGGGCTGCCGACCCGCAGGTCGACAACGAAGTCGCGGATCGCGCCATTCGC
>CAJAKT010000050.1 GCA_903940375.1 uncultured bacterium
ACCTGTGCGCGCCGTGCTGTGGGCACTGGCGATCATCATCGACTTCGCTACGCCGTTGGTGGTGGGCACCGCTGGCTGGAAAGTCGACGCGGGCCACTTCGCCGAGCGACATGGACTCATCATCATCATTGCGCTCGGCGAGTCGGTGGTGGCCCTGGGCGTCAGTGCGGCGGGGGAAGACCTCTCCGGCGGGGTCGTGGCGGCGGCCGCGCTCGGTGTAGCGGTGGTGTGCGCCATGTGGTGGCTCTACTTCGACGTGGTGGCGGTGGTGGCCGAGCGCGTGCTGGCCTCCCTGAGTGGGCGCCTGCAGGCGAACATGGCGCGTGACTCCTACAGCTACATCCACCTGTTCATGGTGTTCGGCATCGTGATGGTCGCGCTGGGGCTGAAGAAGACCCTGCTCGACATTGATGCACCGCTGAAGACCATCGTGTCAGCTGCACTGTTCGGCGGGATGGCCCTCTACCTCCTGGCACACGTTGCCTTCCGACTCCGCAACCTAGGCACCCTTAACGTCCAGCGACTCGTCGTCTCGGTGATCCTGCTCGCACTGATTCCGATAGGCGCACGACTGCCGTCGCTCACCTCGCTCGGAATCCTGGCCGGGGTCCTCATCGCGCTGGTGGCCTACGAGGCGACCCGCTTCCGCGAGATCCGTCACCGCATCCGCTTCGACGAGCACTGAGAACTTCAGCCTGACCAGGGCTGACCCGTCGAGACGTGAGCGAACCACGCAGCCACCGACCTTCAGGCTACCGTGACGACTCGATTGCGGCCGCTCGTCTTGGCTTCGTACATCGCCGAGTCGGCGCGCGCGACAACGCTGTCGGTGTTCTCTCCCGGTCGCACCAACGTGACACCGATGCTCAGGGTTGACGTCACCCTGCCCGTCTCCAGGCCGATGGAAACAGATGAGGCATCACGGATCTTCTCTGCCACGGCAGTCGCCTCGCCCAGGTTGTGCAGACCGGTGAGGATGATCAGGAGCTCGTCCCCACCGATCCGGGCTGCGATGTCCCCTTGGCGAATGTTCGCGCTGATGCGCTCAGCGAGCGTGCGGAGCACCTCGTCGCCAGCCGCATGTCCATGCGTGTCGTTGACGGCCTTGAAGTGGTCGACGTCACAGAAGAGCACGGCGGTGTGCTCGCCCGGGTTGCGGACGCTCGTGGCAATGCTGCTGATGCGCTCGAGCACCTCCTTGCGGTTTGCCAGCCCGGTGAGGGTGTCGAAGCGGGCTCGGTAATCGAGTTCCTGCTCGGCGGCCACGACATCGTCGACGATTCGGAATGCGGCGATGAAGCCGTCCTCCTTGCCCTGCGCGTCACGGAAGGGACCCGTGTGCGCCTCGATCCAGTGGTACGTCCCGCCTGATGCCCGGACGCGCACGCGCGTGACGCCCTCGACAGCCTCGCCGCCCAGCTCCAGGTCGGCCAGGTGTCGGCGCAGGTCGTCGGGGTGGACGGTCTCCGCCAGGCTGCGGCCGACCCATTCTGTCGGCAGTCCCCCCAAGGCGGCGGTGACCGACGGTGAGATCCACGCGATGCGGCCGTCACGGATATGCCCGATGACGTCGATGGAGTTCTCGGCGAGGAGGCGGTAGTGCTCTTCCGCCGCCCGCAGTGCCTCCTGCGCGGCGACTTCGGCGTCGACGATCCGGAACGAGGCAACGATGCCTGTCTGGTGGCCTTCGGCATCCATGCTCGGGCCGGCATGGATCTCCACCCAGTGATAGGCACCGGACCGGTTGCGCAGGCGCAGGGTTGTGACTCTCGCCGCACCCGCATTGATCTCGCTACGGCGCTGCTGCGCGAGCTGGACATCGTCGGGATGGGTGAAGTCCTCGAACCGGCGGCCCACCCACTCAATGGGGTCCCAGCCGAGCATCGGGGTCAACGACGGCGACAGCCATCTCATGATCCCCTCGGACGCCTGAAGGACCACGTCTGAGGAATTCTCCGCAAGCAGGCGGTAATGCTCCTCGGACTCCCGAACACGGCGCTCCGACTCGAGCCGATCCGTGATGTCGCGCCAGACCGCCGTGCGCGACACGAGGGTGCCGTCTGGGCCGAGCACGGGCTGGATCGACGACTCGATCCAGGTGTAGCTGCCATCGGGGCGGCGGAAGCGCGCCACCGCGATCGTGCCCTGTCCCCCATCGACAGACTGCGAGGCGCCAGCGAGAATCGGTAGGTCCTCGGGGTGAACGAACTCCCCGACCCCATGCCCGACGATGTCCTCAGGCGCATAGCCCAGAACCCGGGTGATCGCTGGCGACACGTACGTCATTGCACCGTCAGGCTCGGCCAGGACCACGATGTCGCGCGTGTTGTCGGTGAGAAGCCGCATTCGCGCCTCGGACTCGGCCAGCCGCTGGTTCGCTTCGACCCGATCGGTGACGTCACGGAAGGCATAGGACACGCCGTCCCCAACCTTGACGATGCGGGCATCGAGATACCGGCGCTCGCCCGCGACGGACGTGCCGACCGGGCGCTCGTCCCACATCGCGGGTGCACCGGACTCCACCACAGCGACGTATTCGTCCAGACGGCCGCTCACGG